>JAGNMH010000002.1 GCA_017991275.1 Acidobacteriota bacterium | reverse complement strand
TTCGCGCTGCAATCGTTTCATCTCGCCGTGAACCGCGTGCAGCGTCATCAGTGCGTGCAGCGGATGCGCGCCTGCGGCGACAATGCGTCCGGCGTTGTCGCTGATTTTGGCCGTCGTGCCGACTTCGGCCAGTGCGCGCGCCGCATCCAGACAATCTTCACTGATTTGATATTGCGAAATAACGCCGTCGAAGTCGGTCATCAAGCGTCGCCGCAAAGCCGAATCAAGGCGCATATCAAAGAGCAGTTTGTTTAAGTTATAGGCTTCAGCCGGAGGATGCGCGTAAAACTCGAAGCCGCCTTCCTTGAATTCCAGTCCGCCGTATTTCGGCAAATTGCTTTCGACTGGGGCAACTGCCGCTTTTTCACGGGCTGGCAAAAATCGCATCATCGCGTGTCCGTGATGCCAGGTCGGAGTGTATTGCACCAACTCGCCGGGAACGTGGCCAATTGCTCCCAGCATAATCGCCCACGGCAGCAGTTCGGTATTGCCCGCCGCATCAAGCTGTTCAGTCGTCAGATCAAGCACCACATCGGCGTTGCCTTTTTCCAGCTCCTGAATCACCCAGCGGTCGAATTCAAATTCCGGCTGCGGATATTTCCACGTGCCGGGGTAATGCGACATGCCTCCGCTGGCGATGATGGCGACTCGTTCAGGCCGCCCGGCAATGATGTTTGCCAGTTCCCTGCCCAACGCCGCGCAGCGTTTAGGACTGGGCAGCGGCGGCATATAAACATTGGCATGAATCGGCACGACGGGAATGTTGCGTCCGCCGATGACAAACTCGAACGGCACGGCGAAGGTGTGGCCAAGCACTGCGTCTTCGGAATAAGCCAGATCGAAACCAGCTTCGACCAATTTGTAAAGCAGGTCTTCAGCCATTTCGCGGTGAATCGGCAGATCGAATTTTCGCCCTGCGAATTCAGCCGTAGCCCGATTGCCTGCCACAATTGCAAAGGTCGGCACGCAGTTGATCGAAAAAGTTTCCAAATGATCGCTGCCTAAAAAGACGATCACATCCGGCTTGGTTTCATCCAGGATTTTGCCAAGCTCGCGCATTCCCGCGATGCTGGCATCAAGCTGTGCGTGATCTTCATCCGGTGGATAAGTAAACAATTGCGGCGCGTGACAAGTGGCAACAGCCGCGACGATTTCTCCCATTTCAATTCCTTTGATCGTGTCAGTAGCCCGCGCGTAAGCAAGGGCCGAGGCTTCACCAACAAAGCCCTTGCTCACGCGCGGGCTACTGACACTGTTCGGCTATTTCTTGTTGAGCTGATCCATAAATTCATAACGCGCACGCACCTTGTCGGCTTCGGCGCGCGTGTTGACATCAATAATCATTCGCTGATTGGCTTTGAACGTCGGCCAGTTCGGCAAGCCTTTGCCGTTCGGATTGCCTGTCTTGATGAAGTTGGCGAAGTATTCCTGCATAACTTTCGAGACTTTGTAATCGTCCGGCGTCCAGGCGTAAACCTTGTTTCCATCCAGATTGCCCATCGCGTATTCGATCTCAGCCGAATGCACCGCACCGCGTGCAGGCGGACGTGGCGGCCCGCCGCGCACAACTCCACCAGCCAATCCCGGCTGAGCGTCGCCCATCTCTGGACGCATCGCCGGACGCGGGCGGTCGTAACGATAATAATAAGTCGGTTTGCCACCGGTCTTCGTCGCCAGTTCAACCCAGCGCCAGGTGCTGTAAGCGATAAACCGGTCGCCCGCTAAGTCACGTGCAGCGTCCAAAATTTCGTTTTCAGAGGAGGCGGGATAGAGCTTGAAGACTTGCTCGCCTTTGCCCGGGTAAAGTCGTTCGAGCGCCTTTTTATAATTTTCCACGGTTGGCTTTTCGCGTCCCAGAACGCCAGCGGCTCCTGACTCTTCGGAATTCGATCCGGCCAGCAATGGCACGCGCGCCTGTTCGCCAGCGGCGAAAATCGCTGCCGGGTCTTTCGGGAAAAAGTAACCGTCAACGGTTGGAGAAAAACGCGGCAGGCCGGGTTTTGCAGTCGCTTCCAGCAATTTATCGGCAGGCATCGCTCGCAACGCCGCCAATGAATCAGCCCCGACAGCCGTTCCAAACTTGACGCCGTTTTGTTCGACCTCAGCCAGCGGCGCAGCAGAAAGCGCGCCCATAATCGAACCGCTTTCGCCAATGGCTCCGGCAATCAGATTCTTCGACAAAGGCGAGGCCATCTGCGCGCTGACGGCGATTGATCCTGCGGATTCGCCAGCAATCGTCACCCGTTTCGGGTCTCCGCCAAACGCCGCGATGTTTTGCTGAACCCACAACAAAGCCGCACGCTGATCGAACAAAGCGTAATTGCCAGAAGCGTGATTCGGAGATTCCTTGGTCAATTCAGGGTGCGCGAAAAATCCAAACACGCTCAGTCGGTAACTGACCGAAATGACCACGATGCCTTTTGCGGCCATGTTCGCACCGTCGTAACGCGGCTCCGAACCATCGCCCGCCATAAAACCGCCGCCGAAGTAATAAACCAGCACAGGCAATTTCTCTTTGCCGGTTTTGGCTGGTGTCCAAACATTCAGGTAAAGGCAATCTTCGCTCATGCCATCAGAGCGGAAGTTCATGTCGCCGAACAAAGCGCGTTGCATGCAGCGCGGCCCAAACTTGTCCGCCTTGCGAACGCCAGTCCAGTTTTTGACGGGCTGCGGGATTTTCCAACGCAAATCGCCGACAGGTGGCGCGCCAAATGGAACGCCTTTGAAGCTGCGCACTCCATTGTCCATGGCGCCTTCGAGTGTACCGTTGGCAATTTTGACCCGGTCTTGTGCCAGAGCCGCGACGGTCAAAATACATAAGACCGTAATGATTGAGAAAATGCTGCGAGTTCCTGATTTAAGTTTCATGTTCGATTCTCCGGTTAGTTATTCATCAACGGCTAGCGGATTAATTAGGAGAGATAACGGAACAAACGGAAATAACTGAACAGACGGAAAAAAAAGGAATTTCAGTTTATTCCGTTATTTCCGTTTGTTCCGTTATCTTTCTTGCCGTCTCTCTGAGCAGTTACTATTCGTCAACGTATTCAACTCCAAGCTCTTTGAGTTTGGCGCGTAAGCCGTAAAAATCCACGCCGAGTTCTCCGGCTTTCAATTTCGCGCGCGACTGCGCCTCTTTTTCCAAACGCTTTTGCCCAAGCGCGGCGACTTCGGCGGCCAGTTCGCGTTTGACGACGACTACGCCGTCAATGTCGCCGATGACAACATCGCCCGGACGAATGATCGCTCCGGCACAAACGACTTCGACATTTACCGAACCCGGCGTAGCCTTGACCGTGCCCTGAGCCGAAATAGCTTTTGACCAGACAGGAAAATCCATTGCGGTCAGATCGGCCACGTCGCGGACTCCGGCGTCAATGATTAGCCCGACGATGCCGTGCGCCTGACACGAAGTCGCCAACAGTTCGCCGAACATTCCATCCGTAGATTCCGAAGTCGTGACGACAACCAGCACGTCTCCGGGCAAACAGACTTCAACCGCCGCGTGAATCATCAAGTTGTCGCCCGGCTGGCATGAAACCGTAACGGCGGAACCGGCAACTTTTGCGGTCGCGTAAATCGGGCGCATGTTTGGGTTGAGCAATCCTGTGCGGCCTTGCGCCTCGTGGATGGTGGCGACGCCTTGTTCGCCTAAAGTCTTTATAACTTCGACGTCGGCGCGCTGAATGTTTTTGATGATTTGATGCTTCATCTCAACCCGTCCGTGGTGACTTGCGGATAAACGCGCTGGAAAGCTTCGGCGTAAACGATTGCCGGGTTGCCGGAATTACGCCCGCCTTGAGTGCCTCGGCGCTTGGCTGTGTCGGTGTAGTAATTCCAAAGATGAACCTGAGCGTCCATGCAGTGCATCGCGGCGACTTTGGTTTCAAAGACCGGTGTGATGTCGAAAATCACGTCCGGCGTGAATTCGCACATTTCCGACTGGTGAGGTTCAAAGTAAAACACCGGCGGCGCTCCCAGATGTTTGTGTTCGCTGGGATAACCCATCGCCTGAGCGTAAATCCGCGCGTTCATCGTCAGTTTTGAAGTTTCAACATGGTCGCCGTTGTAAGGATCAATCGGCGTGTGCGTCAGCACGACCGTCGGCTGATAGCTGCGAAATTCCTGAACCAGTTCCTCGGTCAGTTCTGGCGTCACGCCCAGCGGATAATCGCCCGCGTTGAAACATCGGATTTCCGCGCCCAGTGTTTCGGCAGCTTTGACGGCTTCGGCGTGGCGAATTTCTTTGACGCGCTCGATGGTCATGCCTTCTTTTTTCCAAAGCCCTTGCGATTCGCCGCGCTCGCCGTAAGACAGGCAAAGCACGCGCGCTCGCGCTCCACGCGCCGCATACGAAGCGATGATGCCTCCGGCGCGCCAGACGAAATCCGCCGCGTGAGCGCTGACAACCAGCAATCTTTCTTTGGTTAAATCCTGCGGTAATGAGTCCATAAAAGCTTAGTGAACCAGGCTGCCGGGAATTTCCGCAGCCATGCGATTGATTTCCGTGCCCGTAAAGCCGGCGTTCAGCAACATTTGTGCGAAGGCCGCGAAGCCTTCAGCGACAGGCGGATTAGTCTTTTGCCCCAGGTCAGTCGCCAGCATCGTGCGTTCGACACCGACGGCTCTGATATTGACGAAGACTGTTTCCCACGGACATTTGTTGGTGTGATACGTCGTGAAGCAGTGTTCGATGATCGCGCCCAAATCGGCCAGCGCAATTTGCTCTTCAGCGGTCAAATTTTGAGAAGGGAATTCGGCGTGCGTGACGATGATGCGTTTGACGCCAGATTCGCGCGCCGCTTTGACCAGAGGGAAAATTTCGTGTCGCCCCAAATGCCCGGTCGCCAAAATCATGTCGTGTTTGGCAATCAGTTCCAGGCATTGACGCGCGTCTTCGGCAATTTTGCCTTCGCCATCCAGCACGGTCATTGGCGGACGAGTGATGCCTGCGGCTGCGATTTCGCGTTGAATCTTTGCCCAAAACGGCAGCTTGTCATTCGGACCGTCCAGACGGCCCGCTGTTTCGTTGGCCGCGTCCACCGTCGGAAACCAGACGATCTTATTTCCTGAACGCCCGGCGATTTCAACCGCGACGGGATTCAATCCGCCTACGCTGTGATTCAGAGTGATTGCGCCGTAAGCTTCAATGCCCGGCACGGCTTTGCTCACAACCGAGGCCCGCTCAGCGGTTGGGATGTAATGCGATTTCAGCACAAAGCCTTTCAGCCCGTGCGCCAAAAACTCTTTGGCCAAATCCAGATCGTCAATTCGACGCTCGATCACGTCGGGCGCAACATGAACCTGTAAGTCATACGCGCCTTGAATCGCCTCCCAGGCCGCATCGGAAATAGGCGTGGAAATGGTCGGTGAACTCATGAATTCTCCTGGTCTGAAAATACCGAAAACACGCCTTCGTGCTTTGGCTACTCTATTGTTTTTTGAATGTTACTTGCGCGGAATGCGGGCGCAGTATGCAAGCCGCTCTTAATCGCGTCAAGCCGGATTGCCAAATCTGATATGGCAGTTTTGGCATATCAACCAGAAGCCCTACTAACAATCTGCCTGAGAAATAATCGCTTATCTATTTGAAATAACAGCAGATGAAACGCTTGGCCGACTTTATCAACAGTTACTTTCCTTGACATATCAAAGCTTAAAGAATTTCTTGACAGCCTAAAAAGCGGCGACCATACTCCTGATCGAAGACAGGTCGCCTGTCAGCCGCCAAAACCATAAACAAAAAGGGAAATGGTGATGCCGATTCTTAACGATTCTCAGGAAACCGTCAGCTTGGCCGGTGAAGCATACGTGACTTTGCGGGAACGAATCCTGCGCGGCGAATTGCCCATCGGAATGGTGATTTCCCGTCGCAAGATCGCCACGGAATTAGGCATGAGCATGTTGCCTGTGGCCGAGGCTTTACAACGATTGGAATTTGAAGGCTTGCTGGAAAGTCGTCCG
Organism: Acidobacteriota bacterium; assembly: GCA_017991275.1. Taxonomy (GTDB): domain Bacteria; phylum Acidobacteriota; class Blastocatellia; order RBC074; family RBC074; genus RBC074. The sequence continues at coordinate 24,861 of JAGNMH010000002.1, read as the reverse complement.
CGCGCCGGAACCCGCGTCAGGATTCCGACTGAAGATGACGTGCGCGGGCATTACGTCGTGCGCGAAGCATTGGAAGTTCAGGCGGCAAAGCTTTTTGCCGAAGTCGCCACGCCGCAGGAGCGGTCGGAATTGCAGCGTCTGGCCGCGCGGGTTGATGCGCTGTCGTCGCAAACCGATGGAGGACGTTTTCTTTATCTAAGCCTGCACGAAAAACTCCATCACCGCATTGCCGAAGGCGCGCACTGCCAACCTCTTTGCGCAGCCATAGAAAAAAATCAGGTGCTGGCTTCAACCTGGCTGTGCGTCCCCCGCCCTGCTGTATCCGACGATCCTCCACACAACCATCAAGACCTGGTGGAAGTACTGGTCAAAAGTTCTCCTGAAGTCGCAGCCGAAGCCATGCGCGCCCATATCAATAAAGCATTGAAAAACACTTTGAGCCGCCTGGAATCTCACTTCCAGATGCGCGAAACCAACGTGACCACTTTTAGCAGAAGCCAGAAAAAACTGCCCAAAAACCTGCCCGACGCCACAGAACCAATTTAACGGCCAAAACTCCAATTCAGAATTTGCGACTTCAGATTTCCAGTTTCACCGTGGGTTTAGTGTTTGGGAAAATCTTTTCCACGTTCGCCTGTTTGGGCATGCCATAAGCGTTCACCGGTTGAGAACGGTTGACCCACAGCGTGTAATACAAATGATCAGCGCGCGGGTCGCTGGTGTTGGGATGCAGCAGGATCGTCAAACCCAAACTGTTGAGTTGCAACCACGGCACCAGAATCGGCAGCAAATCATTGGTGAACCCGAAATAAAATGACGGCGTGACGTGCGGGCCGCGCGGTTCCAGATTCCAATTGCCCAGCTCCACAGGGAAACGCTCTATCGCCCATTTGCGAACCAGCGCGGCTTTTTCGTAAGTGTCGTCGTCGAAGTAGAAATGCGCGTGGTAGCTCTTGATGTCCGTATACGGACGCGGTTGTTTCGGCAGGCCGTTTTCTTCGCCGGGTCGAATGCTGCGCGGTTGCGGCGTTGGCTCCTTGTAAGTTTCATAACCCCACGGACTTTTGCCAACATCGGGCGGAGGCACAATCGGTTTGAAACTAAGGCCTGCGGGAGTAATGACTTCCTGACCTGACGGCTGACCTGAGGGCTGTCCTGAAACTTCAATGCTTCCGGCCACCAATCCGCCGGTTAATCCGGCAGCCGTCAGCCCTGCATTCACCAAAAAGCTGCGACGCGTCGGCGAAAGCCAATCCGCCCATTCCTGATCCTCTTCTGTGTTGTGGATGATTCTTTCTTCAGACATGGTCGAACTCCTTTTTTGATCTATTCAGTTTTAGTTGTCCTTGGCGCGGATCTTCAGGATCACGCGGCGATACGAAGTCAATGCCGGCGAGCCATTATCGGTGACTGCCAGAATAACGTGAGCAACGCCCGTCGGACATGGCCTGTTCATCGGTCGCCAACCCGGACGACACACTGCCGTTGTGGTGACTGTTGCTTTGGCAATGTTGCTGTGTGAAATCGTAATCGCCGCCAGGTTGGCTCTTGGCACAAAACCGGCTTCTTCGTAATGGAACCATTGATAGTTGAGCTTGTTGCCGTCAGGGTCTTTTGACTCACCGGCATCAAGCGTGATGGTTTGGCCGACCTGAGTTTCGATGACGATCGGCGCCGTGCCGTCTTTGTCATTCACAGTAACAACCGGGTTGTGATTGGCCTGAGCAAAAGTCTTGATCGTCCAGTCCATGCGGGCGGCAAATTCGTGCTGAAAAGCTGTTCGCCAGCGCCAGATGGTCGCTTGATCAGAAATGTAAGTTCTGCCGTCCACGCCGGTTACGCTGTCTTGCGAAGTGACACGCCCGAACATATCGCCGCCCTGTGACCAAATTGGATGAGTTTCGCCATAAGGCTGCCGCCAGATGTAACGCCCTCCCCATCCGCCCCAACTCGGATTGCGAAAGCTGTTCAGCCCGTTGTTCGTCAAACCCAGAAACGACGGAGTGTCGCCTTCCATGATGAAAGCGAAGTGCGGATAGAATTTGCCCAGTGGGCCTTTGGCGCGAATGTTTGTTTCCAGCCATTCGTTGGTGACTGTGCTGCCGTCCGCTCCCGCGCAATTCCGGTAATAATCGTCTCCGCTGATGCCCGTCCACGTCGCCGTCAGGTATTCGCCGCTGTCGGGGCTGCTGGGTTTGACGATGTAATGTAGGTTTGGAAACTCCCTGCGAATCCACGGCCCCGCATCATCCTGGTCTGAAATCGAACTGACACGTAATTTGGAGACGAACTTGTCGAGTTCGGCTGGTGAACGAGTTGTGCGCACTTGCAACAATGCCTGCGCCAGCGTGTTGGCTCCGCCCCAGATTGTGATCCAAAGCGGTCGCGGATCGTTTCGATCAGCGGCGCGGATAATTGCTTCAGCGCCGGACGACACCTTGTCAGCGCCAACCGCAGCCATCCCGTAAGCCGTTTGCCCGGCTGACACCAGAGCATCCAACCTGGCCGCTTCCGGCCAGCCCGAGGCATGCTTGAGCAGATTGGCTCGCACTTCGCCATAAGCCGAAACAATTTTTTTCATCGTTTCCGGCTGGACTTTATTTTTCTGCCAGGTCGAAGTCGTGGCGATCAACGCCTCCAGGTCGAGTTCGTTGGAATACAGCAGCAAACGAACGAACGACATCTGGTCGTCAGGTTCGTTGCCCATATCGGACAACACAACGACGCGCGGCTTACCCACAAAATCGTCCACGTAACTTGGCTGCAAAGCCTGCGCGTATGCGCCAGCGGTCAAAGTAAACAACCCAACGACTGTCAAAATAAGGCAACTTGTTAATTTAGTTTTTCGGTTTGTTTTTCGAATGTTCATCTTTCGATCCTGATCCGGAATTAGCTTCGCGCGCCACGTTTGGTTTCCATCATGATCGGAAATTACAGTGCCTTAGTGACGTTCTCCGTACAAACTTGCCAGTTCCTCATCCAAACTTTCATTCAGGGTGCGGTGCGTTTCTTCGTCCAACAACCCCTCACGCAACAGCACGCCCAGGCGCGTTTTTTTGACGTTCACCAAATGCTCGCGTAAGCGCCGTTGCTGTTGTTGTTCCAGCGTGCTGTCGGCGGCATCCAGTTGCGCCAACTGCTCGCTCAAACGGTCATGCTGTTCTTGAAACGTCGGCGACAACCTCTGATGCAATCGCCCTGTCACCAAGCCCTTGGCGTGCAAATCATCCAGTTCCACCGAAGCCGCCGTTTCGGCAAGCAATTGGCCGTATAGCAAATCATACTCACTCGCCTGTGTGTTGACTTGTCCCAGTCCCAGCCATCTCAACAAAAGCCCAATCGTCAATCCCTGCGCCAACAAGCTGAAAATCACGGTGCCAAAAATCATGGCCACAAGCTCCGCCCGCCCAGGCAAAGCCGTCGGCAGACTCAAGACCAGGGCAATCGAAAGCGAGCCGCGCAATCCGCCCCACACCAGCACATGCTGCCAGCGAAACGGAACCGGCTCGGAAAAACGATTTGAAAGCGGCAGAAGTCCATACACCGCCAACACGCGCGCCACCATCATCGCCAGCACAGCCCAGCCAATGCCTCGCAGATTTTGCGCCAAAGTGGCGAGTTGAATTTCCAGGCCGATTAACAAAAAGACCAGCGAGTTGACGACAAAGGCCGCATATTCCCAAAACGAATTCACCGCCACCTGGGTTGTTGGCGACATACCTGTGCGCCGTCCGTAATTGCCCAGCACCAATCCTGCCAGCAGCACCGCAATCACCGGCGAAACGTGCAAACTTTCCGCCGCTAAAAACGAGCCATAAGCCGTTATCGTCGTCAGCGTGATTTCCAGCAGGTGATCGTCGAAATAGGCCGTGACCGTTGAAGCCGCCAGGCCGATCAACGCGCCCACCGCCAAACCTCCAAAAACGACGACGGCAAATTCGCGCACTGACTCCAACGCCAGTGCGCCAGGTGAATGCGTCACCGTCGTTCCCATCACAATTCCCAGCAAAATGCGGAAGACAACGACCGCCGTTCCGTCGTTGAAAAGGCTTTCGCCTTCGACAATCGTGTTGAGCCGTGCGGGCGCACCCAATTGTTTGAACAACGCCAGCACCGACACCGGATCAGTCGCGGAAATAATTGAACCGAAGAGCAAGGCGGATGACCAACTCAGCCCCGCGCCCCAATGCAACAGCCCGCCGATGACACCGACGGAAAGGCAGACACCCACCACCGCCAGCAACAGAATCGGAGTCAAGTTGGCTCGCAAATGGTCGAGTTTCAGATTCCAAGCGGCTTCAAACAGCAGCGCAGGCAGAAAGATCAACAAAATCAATTCGGGTGAAACATGCACCGGCGGCAAAAAATGCATAGGACTGATGGCCAATCCAACCAATACCAGTGCCAACGTATAAGGCACACGAATCCATTTCGTCGCCATCGCCACACCAGAAGCAACCAACAACAAAGCTATAAAAACTGTGATAGTAAAATGTGCGTCGTTCATCTTAATTTGTCTGTGTCGAAGCGCCTGATAGGAATCACTTCGTTGCCTTTCGTTTGTAATAAAGCCCGGTCTTGTCGAGCGCCGTTTTCCTTAACCTGGCTGGCAGACAGCAACCTTATGTTCAAATCCGGTTTGGGCGGCCTTGTCTCTTTGGCAAATGCGAAAGCTCAAACTCTTTCCGCACCCTTCATCCGCACATCAAGAATCGGCGTCTCAACCAGATGCACGGTCATCGAAGCCATGGATACCTTGCCCTCAGTCTGATCCATTTCATCCAATATGCACGTGAACAAACTGTCTTTGGTGGTGCGCCGTTTTTTGAAATCAACAACGTAACGCACGGTGTATTCCAACCAATTGTCGTTCGCCACCAGCGTGACGGTAGGTTCGACGATGGCGTTTTCGATCAGATACAAACTGGTCATCTTCGCCCAAGAGTGCGAGGCCTTTTCTGCGTATTCGCCCACCACCTGGTCGGCGGCGCGTTGCAAAATCTCGCGTGCCAGCTTGCGGTCGCTGCCATATTTGATCGGCAGAACGACCTCGTCCCACAAAAATGGGAAATCGCCGGAGTAGTTAAACACCGGCTCCTTGAAAACAAAGCTATTGGCGATCCGCACTATGCGTCCACTGTAAAGATCGCCTTTGACCCATTCGCCAACTTCCATCAGCGTCGTGCGCAAAATACTGATGTCAATAACGTCGCCCTTGATGCCGCCCAGTTGCACGCGATCTCCGACGGTATAAAAACCCGCGAACGAGACGGCAAACCAACCCGCTATGCTGGCGATGACTTCCTGCAAGGCAAAGGCAATGCCTGCACCGGCTACGCCAAAAGCCACCGTCAGGCCGCCCAGGCGCGTGCTGTAAACATTTGCTACCACAAACGCCGCCAGCACATAGCTTAAAAACGTAACGAACTTGCGTGTGCGATAACGTACTTCGGTATCTTTGACAAAACGTGACAAGGAATGCTTCACAAACCGCGAAATAGCAATGACGATGAGCACCCCAATTACCGCTGCGACGAATTTGCCGATGGTGGGGTCAAAGAGCCAGTGGTCAACAAAATCATTCATACTTTTTCCTTTTTGATTCTTACTCGCTATTCATCATTCAGGCTTTCACCCGGAAGCGACAAACCATAACCACGCCATTGCCGCAAAACACCTCTTTTCAGGAATTCGGACTTGGCGCGCATGGTGATGTCGCTCTGCAATCGAGGCTCGAAGCGATGGTCGTAAACGTATGCTTTGACTCGAACAACCAGATATGGCGCATGCTGAAAATGATCTTGCAACAGAACCACGACAGGTTTGTCCAACAACAGATAAGGCGAACTGAAAGCAGCTTCATAACCAACCTCCAGCGCCACAGTCGGATCGGTGTCGTGCGGCACGTATAAATCAGTCACAACCTGACAATCAGGCACGCCGGAATTTGAGTTCCAGGCTTTGCCGCTCAGGATGTCGCTGTTGGGAATGGTCACGCGCGTGTCATCGGACGTGGTCAGTTTAGTGCTGCGTAATCCTATGTGGTCAATTTCGCCGTAAGCGTCGCCAATTTTGACGCGGTCGCCGAGTTGGTATGGGCGATCAGTCAAAATCACCAGCCCGCCAATAATATTTTTGACTAAATCCTGCGCGCCCAGGCCAAGCGCAATGCCGACCGAAGCCAGCACCGCCAGCAATGTTTGGTCAGAAGGCGAAAAGATGTTAAGCAGGATCACAACGCCAAGCAGCCACAAACCGAAACGCAGCATTGGCGCCAGCAGCTTGAAAAAGAAACGCGCGCGCGGCGCCCGCTTTGACAGCGCCTCCAGAAAGGCGTTGCTGATCCGAACCAGCAACCAGATTGCCACCACAGCCAACGCCGCATAAAGCAGGTTCCAACCGGTGAACTGGGTCAAAAAATCAACCGGATTTTCCGTCACTTGAAAAATCATCAAGAGGGTATTCATAAGCTTTTTCCCGCGTAATTACAGCAAATTGCGCCTATAGAGAGCTTCTTTCACGACTCGCAAAGCTTCGGGGCGGACACGGAAACCCGGACGTCCCGGGTCAGGTTCGATAATTTCCCGTGCCAGCAATTCGTCAAGCTGAGCGCGGCTGGCGGCCAGGCTCTTTTGAAAAATTATGGAGTGCTCTTCCGCAGTCAGGCTGCCGTGCTGCATTACAGCCACCAGTGTGAACAGGTCGCCGGGATCCATAACTTCAATGATCGGCTTCAGATTCGGTGTGGCCAGCGGCTTCATCAGCAACGCGCCCGCCTGCGCCGAATCAATCTGGCCAAGCCATATTTCAAAGGCAGTGCGAAAAACTCCGGCAGATTCTTCCGCCAGTTGGTCGAAGAAAATTTTCTCCGGATTGGCCTGACCACGCAGCCTGTTTCTGATTTTATTGATAATAGTGCGTTCTTCGGGCGGCAGCCAAAATTGCAGGCGCAAACCTGACAAATTGTGGCGCAACAGAATGGCGTCGCGCAGCGCATCGCGTGTCGCACTGGCGGCGTTGATTCGATGCGAAAAGATTTTTCCTAGCGAAACGGACGCGTCCATAAAGCGAAACGCTATCTGATTCGTCACGACGACCCACAACGTGCTGCGGCAGGTTGCAGCAATCAGACGCTGCAATTCTCGTATCGCAGAGTAGTGCCCGATCTGTCGCAGGAACGATCGTTCAATTTCTTCCAGAATCAGAACGCGGCGCTGATTATTCAGCGCCTCTTCAAGTTCCGCCGGGTCTTCAATCCCAATAAGCTTTGCAACGAATTCGCGCAACTGTGCCCCATCCGACATTCGCTGGTTGAATTCACCTCGAATAATGTTCAACCCCTCCAGAGGGCGTTTAATCGCGCAGTTGATAAGGCTGGTCTTGCCGCTGCCACGTTCGCCAATGATCATCATGGCTATCGGCCGTCCCGCTTCCCACATCAGTCGCGCTTCGGCAATCGCTTCTATTTCGTGTTCACGTCCGATCAGGAAGCGAGGGTCCCGAACGGCTTCAAAGCGAAACAAGCGGCGGTAAATTGCGGGCAGTTCCTTGGAGTTCAAATCAACAGTAAATTCCTGCGGCAGGAATGGCCGTCTGATGACTTCAGAAATTCCTGTTGTTTGCTCCGGCAGCCAACCGATTGAAACCAGAAACTTTTGACCCAGATTTTGCAGCGTGCTTAACGACAGAAGAATCGCGCGTTTCCCGCCATCAATTGCCAGTCGGCTGACTGTTGAAAAAGCCTGCCGCGAATTCTGCTGGCCAAGGTAAGTAAGCGCCCCAAGCCGGTTGCGGCTAAGCACCAGACGATTCTCGGCAAAAACCGCAGCCATTATCCGCACCAGACGGAAATCGGCCTCATTCAACTCTTCCGATGTCTTGCCTCTGTGAAACTCAAGCAATGAAAGCGCGTTCTGCAAAGCGTCCTGAACAATTCGCGGATCGCTATTCTGTGTATCCTCTTCCTCGCTCAGCCCAAAGGCGACGACCTCGCGCGCCTGTTCTATCTCTCGTTCGATCCCGTGATGTTCCGATTCGATGGCTTGCAGAATGGTCGTTAATTCATTACGCCCGCTGCGTTCAAAAGCTTCGTAAACCGTTTTTGCCGGGTGCAGCTCTTTGGAGGCCATGCGACGACGCGGCAGCGCGGAAAATTTAGAGACGGTTCGCACCGTTTCCGGCAGCGCTTGCAGAGAACTTTTCAACTCTGCGTCGAATTCCGCCACACGGCTTATTGCGGGAACAACGGCGGTCTTTGGCAGCGGAATGTCCGCTTGTTCACCACCCATAAGCCGTTGCCGCAACCAATCTGCAAAACCATCCAGTTCAGCCAACAAATTTCTTCTTTCTTGAGCCAGACTTTCCAGGCTGCGCCCGGTCAAATTCAGTATTCGGTCTTCAACCCGTTCCAGCGGTCGCTCAATCCCGATTTCCGCCTCTAGCGATCTCAGTTGCTCGCTCCAGTGAGTCAGACAATCCGCGCGCTTATCATCGGAACCGGACGATTTGACTTTCCCTCCCCAGGCCACTTTGCCGAGTATGCGACTGGCAAGGCGCCTTTTGGTTATTCCAGGCAAATTACGCCACACTGATAAAGCCTTTTCTGCTTGCTTCAATAATTCTGCAAAGTCCTTCGCTTCACGCTTTAGCCGCTCGACCTCTTGCTCCTGTGGCGATTCTCCTTGTGCCGTAACATCAAGAGTTTCGCGCCGCAATTCCCAGGCTGCGCCCAACTCTTGAATACCTTTAGCCAGAACAAACAGATATTCGCCCTCCGCCCTGGCTCGCTGCTTGGACAGTCTCGTCACTTCATTGCCAATGATCGCTCTTAGTGGCAAAGGGCGCTCTTTGCGCCGCAGTCGGACAAAACGCCTTGATAATCCCTTTGTAACCAATCGCCCAAACAGCTCTATCGCCTGTGCTCCGCTCGCTTCTACCGACTCAGGCAATGATCTGATCAATTCTTTTAGGCCGCGGTCATAACCATCCAAAGCCAGCATCGCTCTTTTATAAGGACGACGACGCTCCCATTGCAGCAGTGGCTCGGTCAGTAATGCGCGGCCAGCTTCTGCGCGCGCAACTCGGAAAACTTGCAGACTGGGATGATTGACCGAATCAGGCGATGTTGTTCTCAGTTGCTCAAGTTGATTTTCGAGAATGCCCTGAAGGTCTTGCCAGCATACCTCCAACTCGCGCATCAGCCGTTCATCAAGCGAGTTGAAGTTTTCTGAAAATCTTGCCCATTGCTCCGGCAGCGTGGCATCTGTTTTTGTTAGTTTCAAAGTTTCCATTCGGTTTATTCCATTCAGGTATTACCCATGTGATGCCCGTGTAGTCCCGGACACTCACAATTCATCTCTCATAAAGCTTATATGCCATTGACTCCGACTCGGCTTTTTTCAATATCTTCAATTCTCGTGCCGACAGCGATGCTATGCCGAAAGCCGTCTCGGTTCGTACTTTGATTTCGTCATTACTGATCTAATTAGGAAGGAATGTCGCTATATTACACGAACGCTCTGTTTAAGCGCGAACATCGGCGCATTTATCAGGGCTTTTGCAAAGTCCTTTCAGAGTGCCGGATTCGCATTTCACAGCCTGTCCAGCTAATGGACGAATCTACCCAGAAACGAGCGAAGTGGCGCCAAGCTCTCCAGTTTGCGTCTTCTGCCGGAGCGTAATCTGGCTTGCCAAGCCACTTCCAGCCAAAACGCAAACTGAACAGCTTTGCGCTACACCGATACTGAACAGCTTTGCGCTACACCGATTTTGCAAAAGCCCTGGCGCATTTATGCTGAGATTCCAGAACACATTGAAAGTATTTGCTGTGTGGAAAGATTCCACACTCGCCACATTAGCCAATGTAGCGTTTGGCGTCACCAGACATCGCCGGGCAATCACCCCAACAACGCCAAGTCCTCAAAGCTAACTGCCTATACGGCAAAAACACATATGATCAGAAGAAACGACCATACCAGCGCAGAAATGCCCGCTGCAAAATGCTGGTATAGCAATTGCGATATTTTAAGTGCAGTTGGAAGGATTCAAATCACAATAAGCGACGACCGCTGTTTAGTTGTTACGCTTTCAAGATATTTTTTATTTACTGATGTTACGCGCTAAAGAAATGAGAGTTGGGCTTTGCTTGATTCGCCATCGCGTAACGTCAGCTATTAACGAAAAGGAAGGGAGAAAATATGAAACTAAAGAAACTCAGACATGCAGTATTTGTAGTTGCAGCTTTTGCGTTGTGTGTAAGTTTGTCGGTGCAGGCCCAGACGCCTGTCGTCGTCCAGCGCGCAGACCTGTCAATTCCATTCGGAACCGTTTCCGGCAAGCTGGTCGTCGTGGCGGATCAACTGGTCTTCGTTGACAACGACCGTCAGGAAGATTCTTTCGTGATTGCAAGGAGCGAAATCCTGGAACTTAAGGCTGACAACGATGTCGTGATGATTTCAACGCGCCGTCCGGTTCGCGCACGCGGCGAAGAGAAGTCGCAATTCAACTTTCGCCTGCGCGAAGGATCAAGCGAATCATTGACTTTGTGGGCGGGCGTGAAATCAGCCCCCACATCAACCGCGATGTCGGCTGCAACTCCGGCTGGAAGCGGTAATGAGCAGGATGAACGCTGGGTTTACAATGCCAAGCATCCGCACAAAGTGGCGCTGGTTCCTTCGGGAAGCTGCACAGGGAAACTGATTATCACTCGTGATCGCGTGGTTTATGAATCGCTGGAAGACAGGGAGCATACGCGGCAGTGGCCACTAGCGGACATCAAGAATGTTAAACGCAAAAGCCCTTATCAGATCGAAATTGAGCCTTTCAATCGAGAAACATATACACTTGAAATCGAAGGCAAGGGAATAGACGTCAGCGTACACAAACAACTGATGAACCGGATTTCCATCGCCCGGCAAAAATAATCGGAATTTTGCCAAATGCAATCGTTTGTCGCCGCCGCCAAGCCCGGACGTGTCTGGGCTTGGCGGCGGCAGTCGAAAAAACTGAAATAGTAGAGGAGAAATTTTATGCCTGAAAAAGATGTATTTGCTCAACGTAAAAGAGGGTTGGAAGAAGAATACTTTCGCCAAAAGGAACAGGAACTGATCGAACAAATTCGCCTGCGCACTGCAAAACAAGCGGAGCGCCAGGAATTGGCCGAAGCTGTCGGCGTGGCAGATGAAGAGATTCTGGCGACGTTACAGGAAATGGGATACACGCGCGAAACAGTCAAACTTTTGCATCTGGTTCCGCTGGTACAAATCGCCTGGGCCAGCGGCAGCGTCACGCCGCGCGAGCGCGAAATGGTGGTTCGATTGAGTGAATGGAGAGGTGTGGAAAAGGACAGTCCGGCCTGGAAGCAATTAAACAACTGGCTTGATCAGCGCCCGTCGGAAGAATTCTTCCTGACGACGCTTCGGATCATCCGTTACTTGTTTGATTTTCAAACGGCGAACGAAGGCGTCGCGGACAGAACGGACTTGATCAGTTTTTGCATTCGCATCGCCATGGCCTCCGGCGGTTTCCTGGGCATGACCAATAAAATTTCCGAAGGCGAGCAGACGGCGCTGGATCAAATCGTAGAAGAACTGACCAGCAAAAACCCTGAAGCAGTTCGCAAATTGGTTGAAGGAAGTTGAAGCATGTTTTGACTCTGGAATCCGCATGCCAGAGTACGAAATCCTTAAAGCCACGACAGAACGACCGGAAAGCATGGCCTTAAAGACAAACTATGAGCTTGGGTAAGAGGTCATTACCGCCATGCATTTCCGCAAATCGCTCAGCCATGGATTGACCAAAATCTGTGACCTGCCGATTATCAAAGTCACCAGCAATTGAAGCAGTTGATAAACTGCTGCCTGCAAACATCATCCTGAGAGGATGCAAAGGTATTTCCTATGAACTTTGAAATCATTCTGGTTCTTGTTGTCGCGCTTTGCGCGGTGGTGCTGTTTGCTACTGAAAAGCTTTCGGTGGACCTGATCGCCTTGCTGATTATGGGAACCTTCCTGATTTTCGGCGTCGTCTCGCCGGATGAAGGCATCGCCGGCTTCAGCAATAAAGCGACGGTGACGGTGGCGGCCATGTTCGTCATCAGCGCGGGGTTGTTCAAAACTGGCGCGGTCAGCTATTTGGGCAAGTTTACTTGCGATCTTTTCAAACGTAATTATTGGCTCGGCATGATTTCGGTCATGATCGCCGTCGGATTTTTCTCCGCGTTTATCAATAACACGCCGATTGTCGCGGTGTTTATTCCGGTGCTGCTGGGCGTGGCGAAAGAGATCAAAGCCAGCGCGTCAAAGCTGCTAATGCCTATGTCTTTCGCCTCGATGTTCGGCGGCACCTGCTCTTTGATTGGCACTTCGACCAACATCCTTGTCAGTTCCATTGCTGAAGAAAGAGGCCAACCCGCTTTTTCGATGTTTGAAGTTGCGCCGCTTGGCCTGGTGATGTTCGGTGTGGGCACGCTGTACATGCTGTTGGTCGGCATCCGTCTGATTCCCGATCGCCGCGCCGAAAGCGATTTGATGGAAAGCTACCAGATGCAGGAATACATCGCCGAGGTCGTGCTGTTGGAAAACGCTCCCTCCATTGGACACATGGTCAAAGATGCGCCGATTGCCAAAGACATTGAGATCATCATCATCGGCGTCCAGCGCGGCGACGAAGTGTTTGCCGTGCCTCCGCCCGATCTGATTTTACAGGCGGGCGACGTGCTGCGGGTCAGTTGCAACTGGGAAGAGTTCCACCAGCTTCAAGAACGCGCAGGCGTGCTCTTCAAACCCCAGTACAAATGGCACGATCAGGACGTTGAGACTAAAGAGGTCAAATTGGTCGAAGCTATTATCGCACCGAGTTCCGAATTTGTTGGCCGGTCTGTGGCGGGGCAATCACTGCAAGATTTGCAGTTCTATGAAAAGTTCGGCGCGGCGGTTTTGGCGATTCGGCATCGCGGCAAATTACTGCGCGAAAAAATCGCCGACGCGAAATTGGATCCGGGCGATTCGCTGCTGATGGAAGTCAGAGCCGACCGCTACAATCAACTGCGCCAAAACACGTCCTTCATCATCATTTCGGATAGCGAACAACCCAGCTACCGCAAAAACAAATTGATTCTCGCGCTCTTGATCGTCGCAGGCGTAGTGCTGACGGCGACGCTGGGCATTTTACCGATTGTCGTGGGTTCGATCATCGGCGCAGTGCTGCTCGTGCTGACGGGTTGTATGACGATGGAGGACGCTTACGAGGCGATCCAGTGGCGCATCATCTTTCTGTTAGCGGGCGTGCTGAGCCTGGAAGCGGCGATGGAACACAGCGGCGCAGCGCCGTTGATCTCAACCAAGATTATTGCCACCGTTGGCGCTTGGGGGCCGGTCGCGCTGCTTTCAGCATTTTATCTGATGACCTTTGTGTTCACCGAAATCATGTCGAATAGCGCAACTGCTGCGCTATTAACGCCCGTCGCTATCGCTACTGCCAAGGCGATGCAAGTCAGTCCGCGCCCGTTTTTGGTCGCCGTGATGTTCGCTGCTTCGGCCAGTTTTATGACGCCGGTCGGCTATCAAACGAACACGTTGATTTATGGCCCCGGGCAATACAAATTCGCCGACTTTTTACGGGTTGGAACACCACTGAATTTGATGTTCTGGGTTATTGCGACAATTCTGATTCCGTATTTCTGGAAGTTTTGACCTGCGTACACTGAGGTAAGCTCATGAGCCAACAAATCATTGCCACACTGACCTTGAACCCGGCATTCGATAAAAGCGCGCGCGTAGACCAGGTCGTCCCTGAACACAAGTTGCGCTGTCACTCCGCACAACAGGAAGCAGGCGGTGGTGGCGTGAACGTAGCGCGCGCCATCCACAAATTAGGCGGCCAGGCACTGGCGCTTTACACCTGCGGCGGACTTACCGGCACAGCATTGAAACAATTGCTGACTGACGAAGCCATTCAGCATCAGCCGCTGCCGATCAAAGACTGGACACGTGAAAGTTTTGCCGTTTTGGAAGAAAGCACTGGATTGCAGTACAGGTTCAGTTTGCCGGGGCCGCATTTGCAAACAGCAGAATGGCGCCAAGCTCTGACCGTATTACAGACTTTGGAACCGCGCCCGCAATGGCTGGTCGCCAGCGGCAGTTTGCCCACCGGCGTGCCTGACGATTTTTATGCGCAAGTAGCGCGCATCGGCAAAGAGTTGGGCATCAGTGTGATCGTGGATACCTCCGGCCCTGCATTGCATGCCATGGCAGACGCCGAAGCCTTCCTGCTCAAACCCAACTTACGCGAATTAAACCAATTGACCGGTCAATCTTTGGATAATGAAGCCGAGCAGGAACGCGCCGTGTGTGAGCTTATCGAAAGCGGGCATGCCCAGGCCATCGTGTTATCTCTGGGTAGCGCGGGCGTGTTGCTGGCAACTGCGCAAGGCTGTCTGCGTTTACGTTCGCCAATTGTCCCCATTGTCAGCAAAATCGGCGCGGGTGACAGTCTGGTTGGAGGCTTGACGCTTGCGCTGGCACGCGGCTGGCCGCTCACTGAGGCCGTGACTTACGGTGTGGCTGCCAGCGCCGCCTGTGTAATGACGCCGGGCACGGAGCTTTGCCGGTTGGCGGAAACCGATCGTCTTTATCAGAGCCTGCAAAATTCGCCGCGTTAATCTCGCCTATTTATCCCCGTCATTTTTCGCGGCTGATTCCGTTGAACCATATTCGTCCAGTTTTCGATAAAGGGTCTTGCGATCCATCCCGAGTATTTCAGCGGCTCGTTTTTTGTTGCCTTCGGTTCGGCGCAGAATTTCAAAAATGTATTCGCGCTCAATCTCGCGCAATGGCAAGTTTTGCGCGCTTGACCTGGCCACCAGCGTCGCCGCATCGCCGGTGGTGCGAACGCGCTCCGGCAATACTTCCGGCGTCAGCGTTGTGCCGTGGCAAAAAGCCGTGGCCCGTTCGATTGCGTTTTCAAGTTCGCGCACATTGCCCGGCCAGGCGTAAGCCGTGAGGATGGCAAGAGCTTCTGGAGAAACATCCAGCGGTTCACGCTGAAGCATCTGACAGTTCTTTTCCAGAAAGTGTTCAACCAGCAAAGGAATGTCGAGCGGGCGTTCGCGCAACGGCGGAACCTTGATGCGAATGACGTTCAAACGCCAGAACAGGTCTTCACGAAACCGGCCAGCTTCGATTTCCTTTTCCAGATTACGATTGGTGGCGGCAACGACTCGCACATTGATCGGACGTTCGGCATTTGACCCCACGCGCCGCACCGCGCCTTCCTGCAAGGTGCGCAACAGTTTAGGCTGCATAGCCAGCGGCAATTCGCCTATTTCATCCAGCAACAGCGTGCCGCCCTCTGCCGCTTCAAACAGCCCGGCGCGCGCCTGCTTTGCGCCAGTGAATGATCCGCCCATGTGGCCAAACAATTCAGACTCAACCAGATCAGCAGGAATCGCCGCACAGTTGACCGGCACGAAAGCGCCTTTGCGATTCGAAACTTCATGAATCGCTCGCGCGACCAGCTCTTTTCCAGTTCCGGTTTCGCCGATAACCAGGACGTTGCTGTTGCTGCGCGCCGAAACGTTGATCATTTCAAACAAGGCTCGCATCGGACGCGATGCGCCGATAATTCTGGCGGGGGGCGCCGGAGCTTCCCGGCGCAATTTTGCCTGAGCGCGTTGAGGCGCGCTGCGATCCAAAGCCTCCGTTACCGTTTGCAAAAGATCGGGCGTCTCAAATGGTTTGGTCAGGTATTGAAAGGCTCCGCCTTTGACCAATTCGACCGCCTGTTCGATGGAGCCAAAGGCGGTGATGACAATAACCGGGGTTTCAGGGCGCTTTTGTCGCACAACCGCCAACAACTGATCGCCTGACGCTCCGGGCATCTGTACGTCGGTAATGACCAGGTCAACCATGTCCTCGGCGCGTTCGACCTGTGCAAGCGCCACGCGGCCATCCGCCGCAGTGATCGGTTGATACCCGGCATCTTCCAAAACTTCTTCAATGAAGTTGCGCATGTCGGCATTGTCTTCAGCCACCAGAATTCGTTCTTTCAAGTGATTGCTCCGTTATGATGTTGAGAAAAAACTTCGTTGACAGACGGCGCTGAGGCGCTGGGCAGCCACAGTAAAAACACCGCGCCACCGTTGGCGCCATTGACTGCTTCAATGCGTCCGCCGTGTTCTTCGACAATGCGCCTGGCAACTGAAAGTCCCAGTCCAGTCCCTTTGCCTACTTCTTTGGTCGTAAAAAATGGATCGAAAATACGCTCCAAATTGTCCGGGTCAATGCCCGGCCCACTGTCGGCGATACGCAACAGCGTGAACTCGGCTTGATTTCCATCGGGATGCTTAAGCTTGTGTTCGGCGTTTTTTTCAATTGCCAGCCGCAGGTTGCCGCCACCGGATTCCATCGCATGCAAGGCATTCAAAAAAAGGTTCAATAAAACCTGATGCAACAATTTACGGTCGCCTAAAACCCAGGTTTGGTCGGTGATCGAAAGTTCGATGCGCACCCCGTATTTGTTTGCATCGGCCTCTACCAGTTCGTAAACCTCCGCTGCCAGTTGTCGCAAATTTAATGGATGGCGCTGCAATTGAAAGGGGCGCGCCAGATTCAGTAATTGCCGCACCAAATGTGTGATGGCATCGGCCTGGGCGTTGATGATCGTCAAGTTGCGCTGCTGCTTTTCGGGCAATTGCGGCACACCTGCCAGCACCATGCCAACGCGCCCTTTGATGACGTTAAGCGGCGCCCCTAATTCATGAGCCACGCCTGCGGCAATGCGCCCCACCAGCGTCAGACGTTCTCCTTGACGTAACTTGCGCTCCAGTTCCAATTCGTTGGCCGCCGCACGATCAGCCGCATCACGCTGTTCGGCCAGCTTCGCGGCCATTTGGTTAAAACCGCCAGCCAACTGCGCCAGCTCATGCTTGCCGCGCGGCACAGGGACGCGGTACGCGAAACCGCTTTCGCTAAGCTCTTTAGTGCCTTGCAAAAGCGCATAAAGCGGGCGCAACAAATAACTTCGCATCGTCAAGGTGACGACTAAAATTACCGCCACGCAGAGCGCCAATGTAATCAAAACAATGTCACGCCGCGCACGCGCACGGTCCGTCGCAATATATGAAGTAGGCTGAGATACCTCGAAAGCTGCCCGTTGTCCTGTCGCCAGCCGAATCGGCATGATGATCGAAAGCAACTCCAATCCTTGAGCAAGCTCAGCCATCTCACCCGTCGTTATAACCTGCTGAATTTCAGGAACGGCACGCAACGATGCAGGAGCAGCAGGATTGGACAGCAACGCGACCTGCCCGCGCTCGTCAAAAAGAATCACGCTATAAACCTTGGGGTTTTCGCTCAACCGATTGATCAACAGTTGAAAGCTTTCCGGGCGACCGGCACGGTAGGCTTCTTCGAGCGCAATCTGCAATGTGACAGCATGCGCTCGCAATTCGTTGCGTGTGGCATTTTCCAGAATCGCCACGCGTTGACGCAGTATGTACCATCCTGCCAATGTCATCACGCTGCCAATCAGGATTGTCAACAACAAGATCAACCTGGCGCTCAAACTTAAGCTACCGATTTCCCGATCGAAGGCTTTTTGATCAATCACATTCGCCCCGCTGCTCTCATTGAACAATTGCTTTGCCATAGATGACCTTTTGAAAAGACGATAAGACGATAAGAAAACGGACGCTGTGCAAAGAAGCGCCATATCTCGCAACAGCTTCTTGAATTGATGCCGCAGCAAGGCTCAGGAAAATCGAAACCGGCGAAATTATCCGGCAACGCGCGGAGGAAGTGAAAGTGCGAAGGGTAAGAAATACCAGTCTAACCCATTTATTGGAGAGAGAGTCAGCGCCTATTTCTTCTCAGAAAAATTAGCCACAGAGCCACTGAACGAGGTGATAAATGGTTGTCGAACTTGCATCAGACACTGAATATGGCTCTGTTGTGTGAGAAAGCCGATTTGGCAGGCGCGGGCTTCAATTGCTGATGCAGTGTGTCCGCAACCAGATTCAGCCCCTGCAAACTGCGCAATCCAAGTCGTTGATGGTCAGTGCGTTCGGCGAATATGACTTCGTCAATCGTGAAACATTTGCCCACACGCAAAATGACGAAGCCTATGCTGCGCACAATGCGTTCTCCCTGATCCGTCAGAAATTCCATTTCCTTTTCACGCTTGACACTGATTGCCTCCAGCGTGGCTTTGGGTATCCAGGTATGAACACTTGAATCATCCACCGGAATCGCCGGCAGCGAAGCGGATTTGAGCCGGCTGACAGAATGCTGCACCTGGCAGACAACGGAAAATTGATTCGACATGCTTAGCTCTCCTTTCTTTAACATTCAAAAAGTCGTTTTGTTACTCACCGGCCATTTGGACACTGATAAGGTACCGCGCGCGTTAGCAATCGGCTGCTAGCCCAAGCTAACAGCTTGCTGGCGCGCGCGGCACTGCATCATTCTTTTCTACTTTGATTTAGTTGAAGTCTGTGCAAATTGATCTTCAATGGAATCAATCAGTTCACGCCAGGTCGCAAAGTCGCCAAGAAGGAAAAGAAAACAAGCCATCTTTCTCTCCTTGGTTTCTTTTCCTTCTTGGCGCCTTCGCGGCTTTGCGTGAGATTTCAATTTGCACAGTCTTCATTTAGTTGGCCTGGCGGCTGATAGTGAGTGTCGTCAGCGAGCCGGATTTGGCCTGGAACATGCTGACCCAAAACTTGCCGGCGCTGACAACTTTTCGCGCGAACTTCGATCCATTGGGTTTCGTCTGAATTTGTGCGTCGCCTACCGCGTCGCTCCAGTCAGGAGCTCGCTTGGCGTCGGTACAGTAAAACTGAATCACGTTAACCTTGTTCTGCGAATTGAACCGCACTGTTAGCATGTCGTCGCCCTCAAGCTTGAATTCATCCATGTTTTTATTGGTGCGTGCAGGTTTGCCAAGTAATTCGCGAACCTCTTCCCGCGGCATATCCAGTTTGATGCCGCGAAATTCAGGCTTGACGTTTATCTCTTCGGGTTCTTTTGCCTTCACCGTTTCCTGTTGGGCAACATCTGGGTTGGTTCGCGGTGTTTGAGCTAATAGCACCAACGCGGTTTTCTCTGGCAGAGCGGCTATACAGCAGTAAATCGCCGCCGCCAGTAAAATGCTGTTTTTCATATTTTTCATACAATCCTCTCTTCTGATGGTTTATTGGGTGAGCGTGCTTACCCAATGGTAATTTGAACTGTATCGCTCAAACCGTTTATCGCAGTTGAAGATCAGCTCTGGTTAGGCCGGCACGATCAGTTGTCTGGATCCCTGCAACCAGCACAACGGCAGACGCCCTGGGATGAAAAAACTGTCGCACCACAATTCCTGTAACCGTGACCGGGCGATGCGATAAATGAATTTGTGACGCTCTTCGCACAGATGGATTTCCGCGACATACCCCAACTCCTCGCCTTTTTCAGTCACCACCTGTGCTCCGAGCAAATCACGGTTGACGGCGACGCCGGCGGACAAATGGTCGGCAAGTTTTGCTGGGTTGGAAATGGCATGTTCCGGCGTAAGCACCGCCCCCGCTTTGCCAAAGAAATAACAGCCTTCGCCTGCCACTGCTCGCTCTTCCCCACTTGGTGTTTCCATCAACAAGCCCACAAGAGTCCCCATACTCGGATTAACAATTGCTTCGGTTACTCTTCCATGCAACCTCGCTGTATCGGGATCAAGCACAGGCATACCAAGCAATTCAGTTGCGACGTTCAGCGTCTTTAGCCCCGTCATTTTCTCCTCCGTATTTTTGGCGATGGCAATGGCAGATTCAGCGGGTTGGCGTAAATCAGAATGATAATGACGGCGTGTTTTGGGTGGCCATTGCGCGCTCGACGGCACTCTGATTTGGCGGCAGTAGCCCTACGCGTTGCGCTTTAAGGTGCTGGTGAACGCGATGCCACCCAGCAATCTGCCTTTCGAGTAGCAGTTGCAATTCAAGTGCGAGATCGGCCTTGAGCGCCTTGTCGTAACGATTCAATGCCCAAGTTCCCAACCGGTCAAGCTCAAGTAAGATAAGCTGGTCGCTCTGACCAATGAAGCGGCCTTTGATGATACGCCAAGGCAGCGGGCGTTCGGCTGTGTTCAGTCCGGAAGTCCCAAGTTCACAATCCGTTTTGAACAATTCGAGAAACAGTTCCTGACCAAAACGCAACCGCTCCTGGCCAACCAGATTGAAATAACCCTGCAATTCCACTGACTTAATATGCTGCTCGGCTTCCTGATAGGCGAAAAAACCGTCGCGATTGACATCTATAAGTTTGTTGAGCGCCGAAGCGGTAGCGGCTGTAATATGATTCATAGCTCTCCTTAGTCCTTTGAAAATTGAAAATATATCTTTGCCTGTCGCGAGTGTTATTTGCCTTCTTAGTAAAGCCTGCTGTGACCTTGTGGCCGAGCAATTACTTTTACCGCGCCAGTCAATGCATCTGTCTTCTGTTGTCGCAACCGGGATGCCAGAGTGTGCCGTCAGGCAAAGTACCTGTGGTTATTGAAGTTTGGTTGTTATGGACTAAAAACCAACAAAGCAGCTATGTAGCAATTTGGGACTTTATGCGGATCATTGCCACATAGCCCTCAAGACTTACACGTGTTCAACAAGTGAAATGGGCCTGTCTATGTTGATGTAATCGCTTGGTATGGGGATTGCCAAATAAATTAGCAGGCGGCTGCATAGTCTGCACTTACCTGCCTGCCGCTCAGTGACCAAAGAGCGCAAGGCCAGCGGAAAGAAGCAACAAGCCGCTTGATTATGCCGCCTTCGGTGCGGTCGAAATGATTCTGTGCAGCAAAAGAGGAAAACAACATGATCAGATTTAACAAAATTCTTTGCCCGACTGATTTCAGCGAACCTTCTGTTGAAGGGTTGCGATACGCAATCGAAATGGCGCGCCTGTTTAATGCCGAGCTTTGCGTGGTGCATGTAGCGCCTTTCACCACGCCAATTCCGCTGGACGCGACACTGGGCGCGCCATTCATTGGCGCGCATAATGCCGAGGCTCTGCGTCTGGAATCGGCGCGGCGTTTGGAGGAGTTCGCCAAACAGAAGCTGCCGCCCGATCTGCGTATTTCCACGCGCTTAGGCGACGGCCTTCCTGCTGCTGAAATAGTGCGGTTGGCCGAAGCCGAGGCCGCCAACCTGATTGTGATCGCGACTAATGGTGAAACCGGTTGGCGGCACCTGGTGTTCGGCTCGGTGGCCGAAACGGTGGTGCGCACGGCCAATTGTCCCGTGCTGACTGTTCGCGCGCCGCGCGAAAATAATGAGCAAACAATTGCTATCCCAGTCGAGCAAGCCGCTTAACTTTTTTACAGAGGAACTGAAACAGATGAAACCGGAATTATGGCGTTGCGCGCACTTGCATTGTGGTTGTGCAACACGTGGACGAACTGGGTTTTGTGGGCGCCATTGCATGCGCGCCGCTCAACGTGGCGATTTGAATTGCCAATGCGGGCACTTGAATTGCAGTGTGCAAAATGCAGGTGTGCGGCGGGTTCACCATGTGACCAAACGTGCGCCAAGCAGGGGCCGGCTCCGCTAGCCGCCGCCAAGATGAAAAGCGCCGAAGCCGAAGCTCGCAAGAAGAACTGACGAACGTTTAGCCGCGACGCCGCGCTGACAGCAGCGTCTGGCGTCCAACATATAAACCACAGCCCTGTGGGGCGGATTGGAGTAGGAGGATTGATGGAAAGATTGCAGGAATGGGAGCAATGGCTAAATACATTTCTTGATTATCCGTTACTGAAATTGGGCGGCGCGACGATTTCGTTATGGACATTCGTTTACTTCATGGTGTTGCTGGTGCTGCTTTTTATCGTGGCAGGCAAGCTGCGCAAATGGCTGGTGCTGCGTGTGCTTGTCAAAACAAAGCTTGATCTGGGCGCGCGGCAGGCCATCGGTTCAATCACACGTTATCTGGCTATTTTGATTGGCTTGCTGGTGGCGTTGCAAACAGTCGGGATTGATTTGACTACGCTTAACGTGGTGGCTGGTGCGGTTGGTATCGGCGTCGGTTTCGGATTACAGAACATCGCCAACAATTTCATCAGCGGCTTGATTATTTTGTTCGAGCGCCCGATCAAGATTGGTGACCGCATAGAGGTAGGCGGCGTTGACGGCGACGT
The DNA here is from genome assembly GCA_017991275.1 of Acidobacteriota bacterium. Classification (GTDB taxonomy): domain Bacteria; phylum Acidobacteriota; class Blastocatellia; order RBC074; family RBC074; genus RBC074. The sequence continues at coordinate 2,706 of JAGNMH010000002.1, read as the reverse complement.
GGTCGAAATCGGCGCGCGTAGCACGACTGTGCTGACCAATGACAAAATCTCAATCATCATCCCCAATTCCAAATTCATCACCGACAACGTGACAAACTGGAGCCATACCGATCCGCGTGTGCGCTTTCACATGAAAGTCGGCGTTGCCTATGGCAGCGATGTGCGAGAAGTGGAAAAGTTGCTGATTGAAGTGGCCAGAGCCAACCCCAATGTCATAAGTGATCCACCTCCTAAAGTCTGGTTTCGTGGCTTCGGCGACAGCAGCCTGGATTTTGAACTGCTGGCCTGGAACACCAATCTTGTGCATAGCAAGGGGCAGTTCATCAGCGATTTGAATTTTGCCATCTACGAGAAGTTCAAAAAACACGGCATTGAAATTCCATTCCCGCAACGCGATTTGCATATTCGCAGCGGCGGCCTGCCAACAAACACCAACCATGACCGGATGGAGCATGAGCCGCCTTTCGTTGTGCAAAAAATTGAAACGTGAAATCCTGTAGGTGAAAAATCCAAGTAAGTGTTATGACGCGGCGATGCTTTAGCTGGAAAGTTCGTCGCGTCCCTGTTTGTCTTTAGGAACTGTCGTCGGCTTTGCAGAAGTATTTCAAGCCAAACATCAACTCCTTATGTTTGCCCTTATGTCTGATTCCCTCTTTACTGCCACCAATTTGAAATCCGCCGCGACGATTCTGATTTTGCTGCTGGCGATTTACAACTTCGTCCGCGAAAGAATTCCACCTGATTTGACGGCGCTGCTGTCGCTGTTGGCCTTGCTAATTACCGGAGTGTTGACGCCGACCGAGGCTTTTTCCGGCTTCAGCCACCCGGCCACCATCTCAGTGGCGGCGGTGCTGGTGTTGTCGGCGGCAATCGAACGGACGGGCGCATTGACGTTTGTCGCACGTCGCATTCTGGCGCCGCTGGGGCGTTCGGAATGGTTGCTTACGCTGGTGATAATGCTGGTCATCGGCTTGCTTTCCGCTTTTATCAATAACACGGCGGCGGTCGCCATTTTTATTCCCATCGTGCTGGAAGTTTGCCGCCGCAGCGGTGCAAATCCAGGGCGCGTTCTGATGCCGATGGCGCACGCGGCGACGATTGGCGGCATGTGTACGCTGATTGGGACTTCGACCAATCTGGTTTCGCACGAGTTCGCGCGACAACAGGGGCTGGCAGGTTTTTCGATGTTTGAGCTTGGCAAAGTCGGCTTGCCGATGGTTGTGGTCAGCTATGCCTATATGCTGCTCATTGGCCGTTTTTTTCTACCTCGCAGCCAGGCGGATAAACAGACCGCATTGCAAATTGATGGTGAGTATTTGGCCGAATTGCTGGTGAGTCCCAAGTCCGCGCTGAGCGGGCGCGAGATTGTCGAAGCGCATTTCCCGCGCGATTTTGATGTGGAACTGGTTGGCATGATGCGCAAAGGACAGGTCATTGATTATGCGGCAGGCAATCAATCCATACATAGCGGAGATTCCCTGTGGGTGCGCGGCGCACTCGACAAAGTGTTGAAACTGGCTTCACAGGAAGGCCTGGAATTACACCGCCCTAAAAACCGCACAACCCAGGCCGCCACCTCCTGGCCAGGCACTTTGAATTTAGTCAGCATGGATGAAACCGGAGCCGCCGCCGAATCGGATGAAAAACTTTTGCTGGGTGAACTTGTGGTGCTGACAACTTCGGGATTGATCGGCCAGACGCTTAAAGAAGCGCGGTTTGCCGAACACTACGACACAGTGGTACTGGCGCTGCGGCGGCTAGGCGATTTGCGCGAGCGACCTTCGGTCACTCCACTGCGCGCTGGTGACGTGCTGGTGGTCGAAGGCACAGCAGAAGCCTTGCAGGCTCTAACTGAAACACAGGGTTTTTTGGTTATCAGTTCGCCGGAACATCCCGAACAACGCCCGGGCAAATTGATTCTGACGATTCTGACTCTGGTCGGCGTCGTGTTGTTGGTTTCCTTCGGTGTGTTTCCCATTGTGACGGCGGCGACAGCAGGTTGTGTGCTGTTGATGTTGACAGGTTGCTTGCGCCCGCGCGAAACCTATCAGGCAATTGATTTGAGCCTGGTGTTTTTGCTGGCGGGTTCGCTGGCGTTGGGTGTGGCGCTTGAAAAGACCGGCATCACAATTTTGCTGGCCAAAGGGTTGGCCGGATTAACCGGAATGACCGGGCCTTATGTCGTGTTGGCCGGTTTCTTCCTCGTTTCCGTCTTGATCTCAGAGTTTATGTCGAACAGCGGTACAGTCGCCTTGTTGGGGCCGGTTGCACTCTCGACGGCGGCGCAACTGGGAGTTAATCCGATGGCGCTGCTGGTCGCCGTGACCTTCGGCTCTTCGGCGGCGTTTGCAATGCCGATCGGCTATCAGACAAGCCTGATGATTTATGGGCCGGGCGGCTATAGTTTTAAGGATTTTGTGCGGATGGGAATCGCGCTAGACCTGATTCTGGCGGTGCTGGCCTTGTACCTGATTCCGTATTTCTGGCCACTCTGAGAATAATGAACTGAATGGAAAACCCTGTTTTGACTCCGCTTTTTTTTTTCGGCTATTTCCATGCGCCACGTCAACTTTTTTCCCTCTAACTGGAAAAGTACAGATTGCGCACCTGCTTTGATAAATCACTTCAGGGCACTCTGCTTGCACTTGCCTGTAAAGTGGTTATGCAAAATGGTGAATGAATTGGTAAAAGATAGTAAATCGAGGG
>JAGNMH010000218.1 GCA_017991275.1 Acidobacteriota bacterium | reverse complement strand
GCTGTTTTCAATCGGGCGGCGCGAATTTTCAAACCGGGAATCGCATCGCCATTTGAATCGGTGACGCGGCCAGTGATGACTCCGCCTTTAACCAGAGTCAGAGTCGCCGAATCGCCATCGCGGAAAAATTGAGGTTCGCCCGCTGCGCCAATCAGCGGAGCCATTACGTAAGCCGGAAGATACGCCGTCAACGTGTAATTCGTCGGCGAAAGTCCGGTCAACCGAAACGAACCGTCTTCGGCGCTGATCGTTGAGCGAGCCACGCCCGTGCGCGATTTTGCCTGCACCGAAGCCCCAGCCAGCGATTGTCCGTCTTCGCCAATCACCCGACCTGTAATAACGCCTTTGGTTTTTGAATCCGGGGTTTGCGCCAACGCCGCGCAGCAACACAACAAAACCACCGACAACATTTTCAGACGCATCTTGTCCTCTTTATTGTTTCAGTTCGATTGGCAACACGATTTCAGCCGTCGCGCCGTCGCGGACTGTGACCTGGCGACGAGCCGCTTCAATCTCAGCTCCGCCGACAATCAACCGAACGATGACTTCGTATTCACCGGCAACCAGCCCGGACATCAGAAAGCTTCGATTGGCCTCAAGTCTTGCTAACCGTTCCAGCAACTCGTTGTCGGCCCGGCGGACTTTCACGACCAATTGAGCGCCTTCCGGCAATTCACTTGTCAGCGCCAGCCGTCCGCGCAGCGCACCGGTCGCCGGAGCCATGACGATGCGAAGATTGGCGATTTGCTCGGCGGGTTTCAGGTCAATGGTTTCGGTCAGTTGCGCGCCGTCGCGTTCGATTCGCAACAAATGCAATTTGTAAGTTGTACTGTTGGCCTCCAACCGCAACTTGCCCGAAGGCAAAGAGCTTAGCTGAAACTTGCCGTCGGGCTGTGCGAAGCCGCCGATCAAACGATCTGGCAAATAGCTTGAGTCCAAACTAACCGGGCGAACAAAGATTTTGGCTTCGCGCAATGCCGTCAGCGAGTCGGTTACGCCTTCGGCCACAAGAGTGCCGCTGATTATGGCTCCGCGTTGGAGTTTGATTTCCAGATTTTCAACGTCTTCGTTTTTCACCTCGAACGGCACAAGGTCGCTGTATTCGTTGCGGGTTGGATGTGGAGAGCCGCTGACGGCATACCGCCCCGGCAACAAACCGGCGAACTGAAATTGGCCGCTGGCATTGGCTGATTCGCCGTAGCTCAAGCCTCGCCAACGATTGGTTGAAGTGTCGAAAATGCTGAAGTCAATGTAAGCGCCCGGCTCTGGCTGGCCATCGGGATCAAAGGCCTGGCCAGAAGCGGTATAGGTTTTTTCCATCGGAGCCAGTTTGAAATCAATACCTTCGACTTCGCTGGCAGCTTTGATTTCGACGATCTGGGCACGTTCGACTTGGGTGACGCCGGGGAAATACACGCGCCGATAAAATCCGCCAGTTCGTTCGGACGCAGTGCCTTTGCCAGCTTCTTTGCCAACGCTGACCAGATAGCGCCCCGCAGGCAAGCCGAAATACCGATACACGCCGCGATCATCGGTGTATCCCATTTCATTGTTGGTGAAATTCGGAAAGGTCTGTTGTTTACCTTCACGGTCAAGAACGGTCAGTTGAACCTGCTCCAGAATGACGGGCTTGTCTGTGGTATCGCTGACGCGCCCTGTGATGACTCCGCCGCGCGTCAATCGAATGTCCTGATTGGCCAGCTTTTCACCCGCAGCCACAGTGCAAAGCTTGAATGGCTTAATTTCAGACTGCCAAAACTCATCGCTGACGTTGACGTATGAAGCCGCCAGAACTCCGTACCGCCCGGCGGCCAGTCCTGTGAATTCGTAATGACCGTTGTCGTCAGCCTTGACGTGTTGAATGCCGGGAGTGTCAGGGCTGCCGTAAGGCCCCGGAACCAACGAGACTTTGACGCCGCGCGCCGGAGCGCCGTTCATCGTCACACGTCCGCTGATCGAAGCCGTTTGTTCGGTTTGAGCTTTGGCGATGGCCGTCGCCAAAACAGAAAGAACCAATGCAAGCAAGCAGAGTTTTCGATTCATAGATTTTGCCCTGATTGAAGAATTGAAAAGGGATGCCGCGTTCAACCGAAGCTACTCGGCTAAGTTAAGGAACGTTGAAGCGGGAAAAGCTTACTCTTCAGAAACCCAGGCTGCGGCACATTCCGCATTGATCGCAGGGCTTTCCTTTTTCGATGGTGCAGTTCTGGGCAGAGGCGAATTCCAGCAGATTGCCAAGTTGAGCGGCGATTTGATTTGAAGCTTCAGCGATGTCGAATTTTTGCTGGCTGGGGTGAGCTTCGTAAATGATGCCTGTCCACGGTGCGAAGTAAGCAGTTGGTTGGGATGAGTCCGTGGAAGAAACAGCGGGTGATTCCAGCAATGCCTGGCGAACGGCTGTGCGGATTTTGTCTCTCAGTTCGGTGTCGTTCATGCGTTTTTACCTTCGGGGGAAATTTCCACAACGTCAACGACGCCGACGATGGCGGAGTCAATGGCGGCTCCGGCTTCACCTGTCGAAGCCGTCGAGGCCGACCAGCCTTCCTGGACAACAATGACTAGGTCGCCTTCGCCCGCGTCCACCGAATCCAGAGCCAGCACAGAAGCTCCGCGCGGAGTGCCGTCGGTGTTTACCGGCTGGACTAGCATGATTCGCGCTCCGTCATAACGGACGTTCTTTTGCGTCGCCACCACATTGCCCAACACGCGCCCCAAAATCATGCCTTGCCTCCAATCGCTTTTACGTGAGTTTCGGAATCCACAATGCCAATGATGGTGCAATCGGTCGGAACTTCGCTGCCTTCAAATGGGAAGCTGGCTTCTTTGCCGCGGCACCAGAACACCAGTTCGCCTGCGCCTGCGCCGACGGAATCAACTGCGACCAGTGGTTTGCCGGCGGCTTTCAGATTGCCGTCCAGTGGCTGGATGACCATCAGCTTCCGCCCTTGCAGCGTAGCGTTTTTGATCGTCGCCACGACGTTTCCTTTGACACGAGCCAGTTGCATAGTTTCGATTGCGGATTGCAGAATGGGAAGTCGAAAAGGGATTCTCGACTATCAAACCTCATTTATCAAAAGGAAATTGGGTTAGTGCCGCGCGCGGTAGCAAGCGGGTTTCTGAAAGTACTCGCTCCTTACCAGTCGCGGTAATGATCCGGCCAAACATGCTCAAAGCTATCATTTTTGACTTCAACGGCGTGATCGTTGATGACGAACCGCTGCATCTGGAACTGTTTCGCCGCGTGCTGGGCGAAGAAAACATTGCGCTGACCGACGAAGATTACCACGCGAAATATCTGGGCTATGACGACAGAGGATGTTTCACCGCCGCGTTCAGCGATGCCGGTCGAGCCGAGCTTTCTGCCGACACAGCCTTCATCGCCGAGTTGATCGAACGCAAAGCCGGGTATTACCGCGAAGCCATCGAACAGCGAATGCTGTTGTTTCCCGGCGCGATTGAGCTGGTCAAAACGCTTGCGGCAAAGTATCCGCTGGCGATTGCTTCGGGAGCTTTGCGCGGAGAAATCGAAGTCGTGCTAACTCGCGGAGGCATTCGTGATTGCTTCAAAGAGATCATCGCTTCGGAAGACGTGACGGCCTGCAAGCCCGACCCCGAAGGTTACAACAAGGCTTTGGCGGCGCTGAATGCAAACGTCGGCGGTCAAATTCAGCCCGGCGAATGTTTGGTGATAGAAGATTCCATTGCCGGGATCGAAGCCGCAAAGCTGGCAGGGATGTGGTGTCTGGCGGTGACGAACAGTTACAACGCCGACGAACTGACAAATGCCGATTGGGTAGTGAGGACGTTGGTCAATTGCGATATTGATAGATTAACAGGGGCGGCAATGTGAACTGTTCTTTACTTGACCACAAGCAGTTTGTGGCTGCCCTCTTTGATCTTGAAGCTGGCCGCCGCGCCGAGTGAAGCGCTGCCCAAAACTTTTTCGTCAACCGAAGCTGTTATCTTTTTTCCTTCTTCGCCCGGAACCAGAGCGCGGACTTCGGCTTTTGTTTCGATTATGCAAGCCAGGGCGCGGTCGTTGCTGCGATAACCTCGTAATCTAACCGGGCCTTCAAATTCGATTTCGATCTTGCCGCCGCGGCGAATAACTGTTTGTTTCGGGCCTATGATGACATCGAAACTTGCTCCACCGATTTTTACTCGTTCAATGCGGGCTTCTTCGGTGGCGTTCTGATTGCCGAAACTCAGACCGTGCCAGGGATCGGTAGCCAATAATTCTTCCAGGGCTGGCAGATACAGCAGCGTCCCGAATGCCGGGTGTTGTGGGTTCAAGTCGGCGTATGGTTTAGCCGCGCCAGCCGCTTTCAAATTTTGACTGGCCAGTTCCGCCGCCTCTTTTTCAAAACCATAACGCTTCATTCCCAGATAAAGCAGGTAACTGGTTGCCGCTTGTTCAGGCTGATTGATCGCGGTTTTATCTTTCCATTCGCGCAAAGCATCCAGCAATAATTTGGCTCGCGTTTGATCAGGGATACCCGCAACCAGCGGCAACAAAATGTCCAGGCTTCGGCGGCTGGAAAATTTTCCGTCCCAATGACGATCCAGATAAAGTTTGTCGTCATCGCTCCACAGATTTTCATTGACCAGCTTTTTTATTTCATCGTAACGAAGCTGCCAGCGGTCGGTTTCGGTTGTCAGGCCGATTTCGCGCGAAATCAAAACCATCAACTCGGTGTCCAGCGCGTAAAGCGAATTCAACGCAACCGACGACATTTCCAGGGTGTGAGTTTCGTCGTTGAACTTTGCATCATTAGACGGCGGCTCTGATGCCATGCCTGATTCGGCTTTGGCCATTGGCAGCTTGTCGGCATTGGTCAGCAAACGAGCGCTCAGCGCGCCATATTCCAATTCGGCGTCAAACCCATTTTCCAGTAAACCGTCGCCGTTGCCGTCACGCCATTTTTTGCCGTCGCCGCGATTGGAATGCCACCAATCATTTGATTGCTGTAAACGCGAATAAGCCCATGCCAGAAAAGACGCATCCTGTGTCGCCAGGTAAACTTTCAAAACAGCCAGCGAAGCCAATGGCGGCATTGAGCGTCCGGCCAGCACAGGCGATTCACCCGCCGCTTCGGTTTGTAAATAACGCCGCAGCGGAATGCGTCCGTCGTGAGTTTGCCCGGCCAGCAGGATTCGCAAGCTGGCGGTCGCGCTTTCGCCGTTGGTCAAACCCGTCATTGCCGACAACAACAGCGAATCCACTCCCAGCGCATCAGAGCGCAAGCCCGCGCCGGAAAAGCGATGCGGTGTGATGTATTCATACCGCTGCCCAGCCGAGTAAAAACGATTCCACATTGTCGCGCGGGTGACGGCTTCAAAACTCTGACCAAGAGCGCCGCCGGTTGACGCTCCAATCGCCGCGTATTCTTTTTCGGCTTTATTCAGCAATTCTGCGGCAGGTTGGTATGCCAGCTTTTCAGCCTCGCCTTCAATCGTCTCAAAATCATTACCGACAGAGGCGACGAAGCTGAGTGGCGAATTCGCGGTCAAATCGAAGCTCAGCGCCGCGTGTGGAGCGGGAAACTGATTTCCTACATTTTCTCCATGAGAGTTTTTGGCCAGTCCTGTCCGGTCGGTTTTTAGCAGAAACCGATTGAGCGGGGCTTTGATTTTCTGATTGTGAATCTGCTCGCCCAAAATTGTGCGACCATCAATGTTTGCTGAGTAAACGGCCCAGTTCGATCCGTCGCGCGAATCGGCAAACGGGCGGTAAGCTTCGATAGACAAACGAACATTTGCCGAAGCCGACAACTGGCCGACAACTGTGTGTTTGTCAGCACGATGCCAGCGCAACGTGATTGTGGTTTTCGGATCGGACGCTGGTTGCCAACTGACCTGCACAAATTTGCTGTCGGGCGAGTATTGTCCAAGCTGGAATTTGCGAGGGCTTTCTTCGGCTCCGCCAGACCCTGAAGTTAAGAAGCGCAGTCCGAAGCAATTTTGCTCAACGGCATTTTGCTGTCCGGTGACGAAAACCAGTCCGTTGACATGTGCTGCATCGTAAGCGCCGATCAAAACCTGCTCAGGTTGATCCGGTTGCGAAGTTAAACCGGATTGTTGGGTTCGCGCCGACCGTGGCTGCCAAAGCGCGATGGCTGAAATCAGAATTGCTGCCAGAATTGCTTTGCTCATAACGAGATAAAGGTAATCGAAAGGAAGTTGGGCACGCGCGCGCAGCTTAAGTTGATCCTCAGTGCCTTGCAAGCGTTTTGACTTGTCAGGGCATCGCGTACAATTCGTTCGCAATACCGCTGAACTACCAAAGCTGAGCCAAAGGCACAGCGCTCCAAAAATTATGGCAACTTACAACGATCTGAGCCTGCACGTCAGGCTGTTTATGAAAGGTTACCCGTTTTCGCGTTACGCAATTGAATCGGGTTTATGCGCCAAACTGAACAAACCGCTGAGCCAATCGCGCGTGGCGCTGGTGACGACCGCCGGATTGCGAACGACGGAGCAAAGCGGTTTTGACCACTCAAACAAAAGAGGCGATTCGACCTTCCGCGAAATACCTACTTCGATTGAAGTTCAAATGTTGATCGAATCGCATCGAAGTTATGCGTTCGATCATCTGGGTTTGGCCGCCGATACCAATCTGGCGTTTCCGCTCGACCGGTTTCGTGAATTGGAATCGAGCGGTGTGATCGGCCAACTCAATCATCGGCATTTCAGCTTTATGGGTTCGATTGTCGGCCCCGGAATGTTGATTGAGGAAACCGCTCCGCAGGTAGCGCGAATGCTGCGCGAAGATGGCGTTGATGTCGCGTTTCTAACTCCTGTCTGACCGATGTGCTGCCAGACGGTCTGTCTGGTTCAGGCTGCGATTGAACGCGAAGGCATAACCACTGTTTCAATTGCTCTGTTGCGCGAAGTCACCGCGCAACTCAAACCTCCGCGAGCGCTGTTCGTTCCGTTTCCGATGGGCTTTCCGCTGGGTGAACCTAACAACGCCAACTTGCAGCACCAGGTCATCGCCCAGGCGTTAGGATTGCTGGAACGCAACGACGTGCCGGTGCTGGAAAACTTCACTTTCAATCAACACTAAACGAGCGACCAATGACCAACGTTCTCGAAAACCTCTTCAAACTCAAAGAAAACAAAACGACCATTCGCACGGAAGTTGCCGCCGGAGTGACGACTTTTTTGACTATGGCCTACATCATCTTCGTCAACCCCACGATTCTCAGCGAAGCTGGCGTGCCGTTTTCGGGTGCGTTGTTTGCCACTTGCGTTGCGGCGGCGGTTGGTTCGTTGGCGATGGGGTTGATTGCCAATTACCCATTTGCGCTGGCCCCTGGGATGGGACTGAACGCTTACTTCACTTACTCTGTCGTTAAGGTGATGGGTTACGACTGGCGCGTAGCCTTGGGCGCGGTGTTCATTTCCGGCGTAGTGTTTCTGATTCTGACGATGGCTCGAATCAGGGCGATGATCGTTGACGCCATTCCGATGACGATGAAAACAGCCGTGGCCGCTGGCATCGGATTATTCATCGCCTTCATTGGTTTGAAGAACGCCGGAGTGATTGTCGCTTCACCGGCGACGTTCGTGACACTTGGCCACATTATTTCGAAGCCAGTGCTGTTGGCGCTCGGAGGTTTGCTAATCACAGCTGTGTTGATGGCTCGCGGCTTCAAATCGGCGATCATCGTTGGAATCCTGACCGTCACGGCGGCGGCCATCGCTTTCAAGCTGACCCCGTTGCCAACCGGCATAGTTCAAATGCCGGACTGGCGTTCGACTTTCGGCCAACTGGATATTCGCGGAGCGTTGAAGCTGGGTTTGTTTGACGTAGTTTTTGTATTTTTGTTCGTTGATTTGTTCGACACGATTGGCTCGTTGATGGGATTGGGACGGCAAGCTGGATATTTAACTGCCGATGGCAAAATGCCTCGCGTCAATCGCGCGCTTTTTGCAGACGCGATTGCGACGATTGTCGGCTCGCTGTTTGGAACTTCGACGGTGGTGACGTACATCGAAAGCGCAACCGGCGTCAGCGAGGGCGGACGAACCGGATTGACCGCAACCGTTGTTGCCGGGTTGTTTCTGTTGGCGGCCTTCTTTTCACCGATTGCCGGAGCAATTCCTCCGATTGCAACGGCTCCGGCTTTGATAATTGTCGGCGCGTTGATG
>JAGNMH010000217.1 GCA_017991275.1 Acidobacteriota bacterium | reverse complement strand
AAATTGTTTATCTGGGCTTGGTTGCCGTTGGAGCCTGGCGCGCCTGGAAAGCGGGCGGTCAGCCGCGAGAGCTGTTTTTCGGAATTGCGCTGGCATTGCTTTATTTCTGGGGAATGACTGTTCTGACACTTTCGATTCTGCGTTACCTGACTCCGGTCATTGGGCTGTCGTTTGTGCTGTTGCCCGGATTGTGGAAACGCCTGGGTACGCACACCCCATTGGTTACTTACCCAACAGGCGTAATGCACATAACAGACACGCTGGACGCTGGCGGAGCCGAACGAATGGCCGTTAATCTGGTCAACCATCTGCCACGCAACGGTTACCGAGCCTATCTTTGCACCACTCGACGTGACGGAATTCTGGCCGACCTGGTCAATGCGGATGTTGAACGTTTGCGATTGGAACGGACAGGCCGATTCGACGTTCAAGCGATTTTCAGGCTCAGGAAGTTTATCGCCAACCACGACATTCGATTGCTGCACGCGCATAACACTTCGTTATTTGTCGCGCTGGCGGCGGCGATGTTTACGCCTTATCCCGCTGTCGTCTGGCATCACCACACAGGGCGTTACGCGCTGGAGGATAAAGCAGCGCGAATTTATCAACTTGTTGCGCGGCGAATCAGCGGGGTAATTGTGGTCAACCAGGCTCTGGCCGAGTGGACTGTGCGGCGCTTGAAAATTCCGCCTCGCCAAGTCCGTTACATTCCCAACTTCGTCAGCAAAGCCGGAGCAAGCGTGCCAATCAAACTGCCTGGCACGCCGGGAAAGCGAATAATTTGCGTTGCCAACATCCACCCGGACAAAGATCATTTAACCCTCTTTCGCGCAATGAAGCTGGTGGTTGAGAAAATACCGGATGCTCACCTGCTCCTGGCTGGCGAAGCTCGAAACGCCGATTATCTGAAAGCAGTGACCGCTGAAATGGTCAAGCTTGGTTTGGTTAATAACGTCAGCTTGCTTGGGCAACAAAAAAACGTCCCTTTGGTTCTTAGCGCGTGTGACATTGGCGTGACGAGTTCGGTTTCAGAAGGGTTACCGATGGCGTTGCTGGAATACGGAATGGCCGGGTTGCCGGTCGTGGCAACTGAAGTTGGCCAATGTGCTGAAGTTTTGGGCAACGGCAGCGCAGGAATCATTGTTCCGCCTGCTGAACCTGGAAGGCTCGGCGCGGCATTGATCTCGCTGCTTGAGTCTGAAGAATTGCGCCGCGAACTCGGAGAAAAATTTCGACAACGAGTTCGCCAGTCATACAGCGCCGATGCCGTTATCTCAGAAGTTTGCCGGATGTATGAAGAGGTGTTAAACCTTACTGACGATTCAACCGGCCCGGAAAAACAGGCGAGCCAGAAAAGCGAGAGCAGTAAATGATAGATCGAACTTTTGTTATTCCACTCAATCAGAATCCCCACGGTAGTTTCCAACCCAGACAAATACAGCAACCGCTGATGCGTGTGTGGGGAATTCCTGATTCTAAAGTCGTTCCGGCGCTGCTGTTGTTGCATCTGGCGCTGGGACCGCTGCTGGTTTTTGCCCCTGCCATAGCTGCTCTGCACGTCGGAGCCGTCACGCTGCTTGGAGTTTGGTGGTCGGCGCTTTCACCCAGAACCGACCACGTTATCTGGATTTGCGCTTATATCACCGGCGCAGAAGTTATGTGGCGGATGGCCGGTGCGCCTATCTTTTGGGAATACGGCAAATACAGCGTCATAGCTTTTTTGTTGCTGACAATGATCCGCACCGGACGATTCAACGGCGCGTTTCTTCCGTTTCTCTTTTTCGCGCTGCTATTGCCGTCCAGCATCTTGCCCACGGTAAACATGGGCACTGACGAGTTGCGAAAACAACTCAGCTTCAATCTATCTGGGCCACTGGCTTTGGCGGTCTGCACCTGGTTCTTTTGGCAGGTCACTTTTTCAGTCGAACAGTTGCAGCGTATGTTTCTGGCGTTGATCTGCCCTGTGGTTTCAATCGCTTCGATTGTGCTGGTTGGCATTCTGGCCAGTTCGAAACTCAGCTTCAACAATAGTTCAAACTTTGCCACCAGCGGAGGTTACGGCCCGAACCAGGTTTCGGCCATTTTGGGTTTGGGAGCGCTGGCGGCCTTTCTCTGGATTTTTAACAAAAGCGTGCCGCGCGCACTGAAGTTCACTTTACTGGCCACCACGTTGTTCTTGCTGGTTCAGAGCGCGCTGACATTTTCGCGCGGAGGTTTATACGCGGCGGCGACATCGGCGATTTTGGCTTCGCTCTACCTGATTCGTGATCGTAGATTGCGAGCGCAATTCGCGCTTGGCGCGGTGGCGGTATTCGTCCTGGTAAATTTCCTGGTGCTGCCTCAGTTGGATGAATTCACGACCGGTGCGCTTTCCAAACGATTCAGCGACACCAGAATGTCCGGACGCGACAAAATCATCATGGAAGACATGGAGGTCTTCAATGATCACCTGCTGTTTGGTGTTGGACCTGGCCAAGCCAGACTTTTTCGACAAGGACACAACAAGGCCGCGGCTCACACAGAATTTTCGCGGCTGCTGGCTGAACACGGAGTGTTTGGATTGGCTGCTTTACTGTTGATGATTGGATTGGCTTTGCGCCATTTCCGAAAAGCACAAACGCCTCAAGCCAAAGCCATCGTTGTTGCGCTGACCGTTTGGAGCTTTTTGAGCATGGCTTCAGTGGCGATGCGAACCGTCGCGCCCGCCTTCTTGTTTGGGTTGAGCGCGGCAACATTTTTGTTCGCAGAATCAAACGAAGAGCGATCACCTTCGGAATTTGCCGGCGATTATGCTCACAAATGAACGGCGCCAACAGACGTCCGCCTTACTCCCCAGGTTGCTGATGGTTTCCAGCTTCCTTTCGCACAAAGACGGCAGTCATTCAGTCGCGCAGGATTTGGCCGACCGATTGCGCCCTGAAGCGGAAGCGATTTTCTGCGTGTCGTCACAGCGTTCTGCCTTGCTGCGCGGATTGGATATGGCGACAACGACGCTCTTGCATAGCAACGATTACGACGTAGCCATCGTCGGCCTTTACAGCGGGCGAGCTTTTCTGTGGGGCGAAGCCGTTTCGTGGTTATTAGAAAAGCTAGGCAAGCCATTCGTGATTTCAATGCACGGAGGCGCGCTGCCGGAATTCGCCAAGCTTCATCCAAATCGAGTCGCCAAGACGCTCTCCAAAGCCGCGGCGGTGACTGCGCCGTCAAGTTATCTGGCCGAATTGATGCAGCCGTACCGAAAAGACATTCTGCTGCTGCCCAACCCGATTGAAATTTCGCGCTACGAGTTTCGGCTGCGCGAACAAGCCCAACCGAAACTGATCTGGCTGCGTTCCTTTCATCAGATTTACAACCCTCAGTTGACGGTCAAGGCCGCTGCCCTGTTGCGCGACGAATTCCCTGATTTGCATCTGACAATGATCGGCCCGGACAAAGGCGACGGCAGTCGGCAACAAACTGAACAACTGGCAAAAGAACTTCAAAGTGTCAGTAGCCTGCGCGTAAGCAAGGGCTTGAGTTTGGAGGCTCAAGCCCTTGCTTACGCGCAGGCTACTGACACTGACATTTTGATAACCGGCGGCATTGCCAATTCCGAAGTTCCAACCTGGTTGAATCGCGGCGACATTTTCATCAACACAACCAACGTGGATAACACTCCGGTCAGTGTGATCGAAGCGATGGCTTGCGGGCTGCCAATCGTCAGCACGAATGTGGGCGGTTTGCCTTATCTGCTGACCGATGGCGAAGACGCGCTGCTGGTTCCGCCAGACAATGCCGAAGCAATGGCCACCGCCGCTCGCCGCATCCTGACCGAAGCCGGATTGGCCGAACGGCTTTCGCGCAACGCGCGACGTAAGGCCGAAAGCTTCGATTGGGCAAATGTTTTGCCAATGTGGAGAAACCTGATTGGGAAAGTTCGATAAGCTTTACGCCAAATTGCCTGTCTGGGCGCAACACGCCGCAGTCAGCGGCTTCGGCCTGTATTGGTATTGGCAACGCTTCGGCGGAGATTACCAAAACTCGCTGAATGATTTTCTAAGCCGCGACCGACTCAGTCACGACGAATGGCAAACGTGGCAACAAGCGAATCTCAAAGAATTGTTGAGCGCAGCGGCTGAACACGTTCCGTATTACCGCGACACCTGGAGCGAAGCCGAAAAGAAAGCCGCGCGAGCCGGACGTTTGCAGGATTTGCCCCTGCTGGAAAAAGACCCGATTCGCGCTAATCCAAATGCTTTTTTGCGGCAAGACTTGAACATCAAAAAGCCGTTAGAGTTTTTCACCAGCGGTTCAACCGGGACTCCCATCGCCAGTTTGTGGACTGCCCCAGAATTGCGCGCTTCGATGGCCGTCCGCGAAGCTCGGTCGGCAAACTGGGCTGGCGTGTCGTTCACGGTTCCGCGCGCTACGTTTTCAGGGCGAATGGTTGAACCTGACCCGCTGAGCACAGGGCCGTTCTATCGGTTTAACATCGTCGAACGACAAGCGTACTTTTCGCCATTCCACTTGCGACAGGACACGGCTCGGCTTTACGTCGAGGCTTTGCGTAAGCATCAAATCCAATGGCTGACCGGTTACGCGGTTTCTTATTACTTGCTGGCGAAATTCATTTTGGCAGAAAGTTTGCGCGTGCCTCCGCTGAAAGCCGTCATCACCACCAGCGAGAAAGTGACTGATGAAATGCGCGATGTGATGGAGTCGGCTTATGGCTGCCGAGTCTTTGAGGAATACAGCACAGTCGAAAATGTGCTCTTTGCCAGCGAATGCGAAGTCGGACGTTTGCACGTCAGCCCTGATGTCGGTGTGGTTGAAATTCTTCGACCGGATGGTTCGGCGTGCGAACCGGGCGAAGTCGGAGAAGTTGTGGCGACGAGTTTGATGCATTACTCGCAACCATTCATTCGGTTTCGATTGGGCGATCTGGCGGCCTGGGATGGCGAAGCTTGCTGGTGTGGCCGGGCGATGCCCGTCATCAAAGAAATCGTTGGCCGAATCGAAGACGTTGTCACAGGCCCCGACGGTCGCCAGTTGGTTCGTTTTCACGGCATCTTCGTCAACCAACCGAACGTCCGCGAAGGCCAGATTATTCAGGAAACTCTGAACCGCATCCGCGTCAAAATCGTCCCGACCGATGAATTCAACAAAGCCGATGTTGCCGACATCATCGCTCGCGTCCAGCAACGTTTAAGCGCAGAAGTCGAAGTCATCGTCGAACCGGTCGCCGAAATTCCACGAACCAAGTCAGGCAAATTCAAAGCCGTGATTTCCCTGCTGGGTCAGTACCGCGACCGGTAGGGAGCGCATCTGTAAGCAAGCTCCCTACCGGTCGCAGTACTGACTCGGTCATTCTTTTTGGATAAATCTTGAGCAAAGAACTTCCTTTTGTCACAGTCGTCATGCCGGTCAGAAATGAATCCGGGTACATCGAACGCTGCTTGAATGCCGTGGTCGAACAGGATTACCCGGCTGAGCGAATGGAAATTATCATCGCCGACGGAATGTCCACCGACACCACCAGAGAGATCATCCAATCGTTTCAATCGCGCTTTGCCAACATCCGGCTGATTGATAATCCCGGCAAGATCGCGCCGACCGGTTTGAACCGTGCAACTGAAATGGCTGCCGGAGAAATCATCGCTCGCGTGGACGGTCATTGCGAAATCGCGCCGGATTACATCAGCCGCGCGGTCGAGCATCTGCAAAATGAAGAACCAAATGGCATTGTGGATGGAGTAGGCGGGCCGATTGAAACCATAGGTGAGACGGCGACTGCCGAAGTAATCGCCGCCGCAATGAGTTCCGCTTTTGGCGTAGGCAATTCAGCATTCCGCACTGTTAAAGACAAAACGATGTTGGCCGATTCGATTGCCTTTCCTGTTTACACACGCTTGATCATCGAACGCGCCGGAGGTTACGACGAGGAGTTGGTTCGCAATCAAGATGATGAATACAACTATCGCTTGCGAAAGCTCGGCGCGAAGTTGTTGCTGGCTGCCGACGTGCGCTCTCGCTATTACAGCCGAGGCACTATGCAAAAGCTTTTCAAGCAGTATTTCCAGTACGGATTTTGGAAAGTGCGTGTGCTGCAGAAACATCCAAGACAAATGTCAGTGCGCCAATTCATTCCTCCGGCGTTCGTTTTATCTTTGCTATGTTCACTTTGTATTGCGGCAATTTCTTGGGTGGGTTGGTGGATTTTTGCCGGAATAATTGGTTGCTATCTCACGGTGAATTTGTTAGCTTCGGTTCGCATCTCACTAAGCAGTAGCCCCCGCCCATTACAGTTTTTCCTTTTACCAGTCGTGTTTGCCTCGCTCCATTTGAGTTACGGTCTGGGTTTCCTTGTCGGGTTCGTTAAATTCGCTCCCCGCTGGCGAATGAGGAAATGAACTCGCTGAATTTTATAAAAACTCTCCTGCGATTATCGCAATTCCATGTTGTGCCCCAGTGAACAATTATGGTTAAGCAAGAAGTACGGATGGCGCCAAAACTGATTGAGGAACCATCGAAAGCAATCTCCAAATCGAATTCAAAATTTCATCAGGCGACAATAAATTCAGTGACGGCAAAGGTGCTGGCTCTGTTTCTGGCAATGGTGGCGATATTTAACGCCCCTGCGTTGGTCGGACGGTTGTTGGCCGCGGCTGCGCCACCACGAATTGATGTAACGACCTCTTCGTTATCAACAACTTCCATTGGGTTAAGCTGGCAATTGGTCAATGTCTCCAACGCCAGTTCGGTTCAGATTTCACGTTCGTTGTCGCGGGATAATGGTTTCGTGGTAATCCGCACCGCGGCGGCCAATGCCACCTCTCACACTGATGTCGGCCTGAATCCCAACACAACCTACTTTTATCAGCTAAAGGCAATATCAACGTTTGGCGGTCAACAGGCATTGTCTGATGTGGTTTCTGCAAAAACGTTTGCGGGAACACCAACACCAACTCCGACACCAACACCAGCTGTAACGCCTACGCCAACTGCAACTCCGACTGCAACTCCAACTGCAACTCCGACTCCGACTCCGTCAGGGACGCCATTGCCCTCCCCGACGCCTTTGCCACCGGGAAATCTGCCAGGAATTTACGTGACGACCAACGGTTCGCCAAGCGGTGATGGTTCTGAAACGCGACCTCTGGACATTGCAACTGCGCTGGCTTACGGCAAAAGCCCGGCAAAACCCGGAGACACCATATGGATTCGCGGTGGCACTTATCGCGCCAATGAATTCCGAAGTTCAGTTCGCGGCGCTGAAGGCGCGCCAATCACGGTTCGAGCTTATCCGGGCGAAAGAGTTACTCTGGACGTTCCTTTGGATGCCTGGGCTGTGCTGATTCCTGAAGGCCCGTGGACGAATTTTCAGGGACTGGAATTGACCTGTTCTGATCCTGACCGCACAAAAACACGCCCGGCTGGCGTCAACGTTTACGGTCCCAACACCAAGTTCATCAACCTGATAATTCACGACACTGGAGTCGCCGCAGGAATGTGGACTCCGGCAACGGATTCCGAAATTTACGGCTGTATCATTTATCGCAACGGCTGGCAGGCTCCGGTCGGTGATCGCGGTCACGGTCACGGCATTTACGCCCAAAACGAAATCGGCGTTAAGTCCATGACCGACAATATAGTTTTCAACCAATACGGTTACGGCATTCACGCTTACACGGAAAACGGTGCGATCAAAGGCTTCCACATCGAAGGCAACACCATCTTCGGTAACGGTTCGCCCGCTTACCCGGCTGGCAGCGATTACAACAACATCTTGATCGGTGGGTTGAAACCATCCGAACGAGTCGAGATTGTCAACAACTACCTTTACCATCCCCTGAGCCTGCAAAACACAACGAACCTGGGTTTGTATTACTCAGCCAAAAACAACAAAGACGTTGTATTGCGCGACAACTATATGGCCGGCGGTTCTGTGGTCGGATGGATTCAGGAATGGGAATCGGTTGTGGCCACTGGCAACACATTCATCGGCGCTCAAAATCTGGTAACTCTGGGTTTGCCTATGGGCACTCCAAGTTCGGCCTATAACTGGAATAACAACAATTATTTGGCGGCAACTGTCACCTCAAACCCTACACCGTTTCTTTACAGCGGTGGAGTCGGCTTTACCCCTTACAACTTCAATAACTGGAAACAATCCAGCGGA
>JAGNMH010000216.1 GCA_017991275.1 Acidobacteriota bacterium | reverse complement strand
TGTGGTTAAATCCGATGCGACGCTGCAAAACGTTGGCAAAGGCGCCGCTGAGCGTTTAGGCCCGCTGCACGTTATGCAGGGCAAAACCCTGGAAAAGATCACCGAAGCTCACGCCGGAGACATCGTCGCCGTCACCAAACTGAAAGACACCGTGACGGGCGACACATTGGCTGACAAGGCTTCACCTATTCTTTACGACCCGGTCAGTTATCCCGAAGCCGCAATCCATTTTGCCATCGAGCCAAAATCCCGCGCTGACGAAGACAAGCTTTCAGGCGCGATTCATAAACTGGTGGAAGAAGACCCGCTGTTGCATTACACGCGCAACTCCGAAACAAAAGAGTTTGAACTCGGCGGTTCCAGCCAGCAGCACATCGAAACCGTGGTGGCGAAGTTGAAGAATCGTTATCACGTTGAAGTCGCTCTGCATCAGCCGAAAGTCCCTTACCGCGAAACGATCAGAGCCAGAGTCGAAGTTCAAGGCCGCCACAAGAAACAAACCGGCGGTCGCGGTCAATTTGGCGATTGCAAATGTATCTTTGAGCCTTTGCCGCGCGGAGGCGGATTTGAGTTTGTAGACAAAATCTTTGGCGGAGCAATTCCGGCAAACTATCGCCCGGCGGTTGAAAAGGGAATCAGAGACTCTGCCGCTCGCGGGGCTTTGGCCGGTTATCCGTTGGTTGATTTCAAAGTCGAACTGATTGACGGTTCTTACCACGACGTAGATTCCGACGACCTTTCGTTCCAGATGGCTGGCCGCAAAGCCTTCAAGGCGATGATCGAAAAAGCCAAACCGGCCTTGCTGGAACCGATCATGCGAGTCGAAGTCGTTGCTCCGCAGGAATACGCCGGAGACATCATCGGCGACCTTAACTCCCGCCGTGGCCGCGTTCAGGGCATGGACATCAAAGGCAACAACCAGGTAGTCAAAGCCGAAGTCCCAATGTCCGACATGCTGACTTACCCGCAAACGCTGAACTCAATCACCAGTGCGCGCGGCTCATATCACATGGAATTTTCCCACTACGACGAAGCCCCAGCTCTTGTTACACAGAAGATCGTGCAGCAGGCAGTGGCGGAAGGCAGAGTGAGAAAGGAAGAGGAAGATTAAGCTTTATAGTTTTTTTACGTTTGATAGGTGCGATTGTGATTGTCATAGTCGCGCCTATTCTTACTTTGAAACCGTACCCCGGCAAACTGTTAATGGCAGAACGCAAATCATGCAACGCTGCTAACTGTGTGTTCGTTGGCGGAAGTTCAGGTAAAGTCCTATGGCCAGAAATAGAATTTGAGGTCCCCAGACGGCCAGGTCTTCGGGCAAGTTGTCTTGTTGACCGGCGGCTTCAAATAAAGACATCAACAACCAGAAGACCAACCCTATGCCTACGCTGACGGCTACGCTGAGAAGGGGACTGAACTTACGCCCGTGCTTTGTCAGCGCAAATGGAATTGCCAGCACCGCCAGCGTCAGGCAAGAGAAGGGAAATGACAGCCGTCTTTTCAGGTCCAGTTGAGCCGCTGTGATCGAAGCGCCGACGCCTTTCAATTGCTTGATATAATTTTTCAACTCTTCGGAATCCATCTTGCTGGATTCGTTGATCGTCCGTTTGAAGATGCCTATGCCGTCTTCGATCCTGATTGGTTGCGGATTGTCGGTTAGCGAAATTCTGGTTACGGTCAGGTCAGGATTGATTGTCTCCGCCCAGCCTCCACTGGCTTTCCAGGTCATAGCAGTTGATTGTTCGGCTTTCCCAAAGTGCATAGTTCTTTCGATCAAATGCGTCCCCGGAACCAGAAAGTAGGCCGAAGCATTCAACAGACTGTTGTCGTTTTCGACCCGTTGGTAACTGTAAATCGTATCGTTTTTGCCAAAGACCCATTTCCTGCCAAAGGCAATGGTCGTCTGTTCCATCTGACGGCCTTTGATTTTGTTGTAGCGGAAATCCTGCTCGCGGTTGGTCTGCGGCAACATATAGTCAGATATAAACCATAGGGAAAACCCTATTGTCACCACAGCCATCATCAGCGGAACCACTGTGCGAAGCTTGCTCAAACCTGCACTGGAAAGAATCACAAGTTGATTGCTTCGAGCCAGAACGCTGCATCCGGTCAAGATTCCAACTAGCAAGGCGAACGGCGAAACCTGGTAAATGAACTGCGGAGCCAGATAGCCCAGATAAGTCATTGCATAACCGATGGTCGCGCCCGTTTTGCTCATCGCCGGAATCAAATCGAAAAGCGTAAACACCAAAGAAGTCATAACCAGCGCGCCAGCAGCGATCAGGTAGTATTTGAAAATCTCGCTGATTAGCAGGTAGTTGACCAGATTCACAGGGTTTAGCGTCGGGAAGCTAAATTTTGTTCGCTGGCTTAACTGACCGGCTTGGCCAGCCTCTGCAAGAGCGGTTGGTGACGATTTGGCAGGGACAAGCTTGGAGAAAAGTGAAAACCTGAGCGCCGGTTTGTTTGTGACGAAGGCATAAGCAACGTAACCGCCAAAAAACAGATTGGAAAACCAGACTCCCAACCAGGCCGGAACCGCTCCTGACACAGCCAGATTTTGACCAGCGACCAGCAACAGATAAAAGAACATGGCCAGGAACAAAACCACCACTGTTGTGCGAGGCTTGCTGGCCAATCGCCGACCTTGCAGCGCAACGATAAACGTCATTAAAGTCAGCGTGATGCAGGCGAAAGGGAAAGCAAAGCGCCTGTGCCATTCAACGTTGGCTTGCCGCCGGTCTTTCACCGACGGAGCAGATTTGATTTGTCGAGTCACTTCGCCAAAAGTCATTTCAGACAAAGGCCCGGAGGATGCAGCAGAATCGTCGTTACTGTTGCCTTGTTCAGTAAACTTGATCGAAGCCTTTTCTGAAGCTGAAGCTGCGCTGACCGATTGCGAGCCGTCGGCCATTTTGCTTTCAATGGATATGACTTTTAACAATTCGACTTCGAGTCCAAGCTTTTGGCCTTCTTCGCCGCCTGTGATTCTTAACTGGCCTCTTTCAGCCGTGATTAGCCGAGAAAGATCACTGTCGGCCTCCTGGCGCAGTAAAAAGACTCCCAGCCATTCACCGGTTTTGGCATCAATGTCACGAACGTATAGCAGGGAATTGGGAAATCTGGTGATAAACCGCCCGGATGTGACCTGAGCATTGGCTTCTTGCACCAGGACTTTGGTTCGCAAGCCCTTCAACTTCTTCAATGCCCGCGGGGCGACTTGAGCCAACAGGTATGAAGTCATTATGGCTCCGGCAAGTCCCACGCATAAAAACGGCAAGGCAATTTTGACTTTACCTATGCCCAGCGATTGCATCGCTGTCATTTCGCCATCTGTCGAAAGACGGCTGCAAGTAATGATGGTTCCCAACAGAAGCGAAACCGGCAGCGTAATGACCACGATGCCTGGAATCAGGCTCCACATAAACTGAATGGCGACTTGAGCCGATGAATAAAACGAAAGGATGACGTTGAAGTATTTGCCGGCTTGCTGAACGAACACAAGCGAAGTCAATGCGATGAAAGCGACCAACGTGACAGGAAGTATTTCCAACAGCAGAGAAAAGAAGAGTCTGTTGTGTTTGAGTAGGCGGTTCATTCAGGATACTTGGCGCGTCTGATAAGAGGCCTTATGTGGCAATTATGCTTTAAGCTAAATAAGTCGTAAGTTTCAATATCTTGATTCTGTATCGAACAAGCGCTTGTGAAACTCCTGCCTGCGCAGCGATGAATTTGATTGAATGCCCGCGCGAAAGATCGCAAACAAGAGCGCGGTATGGCAGCAAAGCTGCTGCGCCGACTGAATATGCCTCATCCTCTATGTTTTTGTCATGGGTTCTGGCTGAAGATAATTCGCTGTGTTTATGACCCAATAGTACGTGGCAGATTTCTTCCATCAAAGTTGCGGCTTTTCTTTGGCTGCTTTGGCTTGGGTTTAGTATGACGATTCTGGTTCCGTCTGGCAGCATTGGAGTCGCCCCGCCGGACCAGGCTCTGTCCGGCGATTGCAGCACGGCTTTTACATCTTCGGTCAAGCCAGCGATGGATTCCAGTGGCACAACTCGTAAGCCTACCGATTCAGCCAATACAAACGGATCAAGCCTGTCGTGAATGCTTGTCAATCCGGCAAAAGACCTGACGCGCAAGCCCAACTGTTCATACTGCCGAAACTTTTCGCTGACCGCAGGTTCAGGAACGTAAAGCAAGCGATTCAGACAATCACTGTTGCCACAGGAACTTGGCATCTTTTATTACTTTTTGACGCTGTATTGTTTGTACGCCAATCGGAAAAGCTCTGAAAGAGCCAGTGCGTTTTCCGGAGTCAGATTGCTGTCGGCGCGTAAGTGGGCTTCAACCATATCTGGCGTTGAACCTTCCATAAACTGAGCTACAGAATTTTCCAGTACGGCTTGGAGTCCGATAATGCGATCCAGCGATAGATTCAGCCATTTTGAAAGCTTGGCCAGAGTTTCGGCATCCGGCGTTCCTGTGCTGTTTTCAATACGTGAAAGCGTGGATGCGCTGACCTGAGTTTGTTTGGCCACAGCTCTAAGCGAAAGCCTTTCACCTTCGCGCTTGCGCTTGACGTAATGCCCAAGCTCGGTGACATTGATCAAACTGTCGGAATCCCCAACTTCCTGTACTTCCCTTTTTGATTTGTCTCGCTCTTCCATAATTGAGTGATGATGTGGATAATTGTCTTGCATCAACTTCGTGATGCCGTAAATCCTGATCACCCAAACGCTAACACATCAGTCTTGCAAAGGCAACGGTCGTTGCAACGACGGGACACTGTTTTTATGCTGATCAATCAATCAATAGAAACAACATTTGGGGTCAATCCGGCAGAAACTGAAATCATCCAGTTTGCTGCTCAGCCCTTAAACCCGGACGATCATTTAATCGAACAGACCTTGAACGGAGATGAGTCCGCTTTTGAATCGCTTTTGCGCAAACACCATAAGCGCGTCTTTTCCATAGCCAGAAGGTTTTTCAGAACACGCGAAACAGTCGAAGACATTGTTCAGGAAACGTTTTCAAAAGCATATTTTTCGTTGGCGACTTACAGACGCGGGGCCGCCTTCGATCAGTGGTTGGCAAAAATTGCCGTCAACAATTGTTACGATGAATTACGCCGCCGAAAAAAGCGCAGCGAGTCTTTGATTACGGATTTATCAACAGACGAAGAATATTGGCTGGAAAGCAAACTTTCTCAATCTGCGTTTGAGATTCATCTTAGCGAAAGCGAACGCGGAATTGCGGCTGAAATTTCCGGCAAGTTATTGGTCGGTTTGTCGCCAGAAGACCGATTGGTGCTGACTCTGCTGCATGCAGAAAACAATTCGATCAAGGAAATCTCTCAAATCACAGGCTGGTCTGAGGCCAAAGTGAAAATACGAGCCTTCCGGGCGCGCCACGCAATGCGAAAAGCATTTGCCAGGCTGAGAAAAGCTGAAGAACGTAAGACGCGCGCAACTGAGGGAGGAAACGCAAAATGAGATGTAAAGACGTTACTCGACTTGTAACTTATGGTCGAGCTACTAAAGCTGTCGAACAAACCGAAGTCGCAAGGCATGCACTGTCCTGCGAAAAGTGCCGCGAAGAGCTGGCTGCGTATTCCGTCATCAAATCCATTCTGACCAGCCAGACGCATATTATTGAAGCCGACGATCACTTTGACTGGGAAGAAGCGCGATTGGTCAATCAGGTGAAAGCCCGCATTCAAACCGCCAAAGAAAATGGCGTTGGCACCTGGGAATCTGCGGTTATTTCAATTCGAGGATGGTTGATTGGGTTTGCCACTGCGGCAGTTTTACTTCTTGCTTTAAGCGGTCAGCTTGCCATCAGCAAACCCGCCGACACAGACGACGGCCGACTTGAACTAATCAGCAACGCCTTGACTCCATCAACAAGCGAAGACCTTATCAGCAGTAACACGCAGATAAATCGGCAAGGCGAATTAAACAGCAAGGAAGTTGAGAATGGCCGTTAATCAAAGCCAACTTGCAACCAAACGCAAAGCTCACCTAATCATTTTGGCCGCATTTGTTCTCGGCATTGTCGTAGGCGCATCCGGGCAGTACTTGCTAATTCACCGGTCGCTGAACAATAAGGCTCAAAACGCCCAGGCTTCGACTTCGGTCAAAACTATTGACGAACTGACCCAGCGGTTGAACTTGACCGCCGCCCAAAGAGATCAAACCGATCAGCTTCTTTCCGACGCCCGCCGGAAGTACCAACTTCTGGATGATGATGTTCGTCCGCAATACAAAGCCATTCGACTGGAAACACGCAAACAAATTTCCGCATTGCTTACGCCGGAACAGCAATCGCTTTTCGAGCAATACACGCAAGAGCTTGACACCAAACGCGAAGCCAAAGAACGCGAAGCCAGAGAAAAGGCATTCGCGACACCAACCCCATTAGGAAAATAACCAATTACCGCTTCACCGCTAAGAACCACAAATATGAAAATTTCAGGCAATCGCTTCCCTGCCCCTCGTTGGTTTTTTACGCTGCTCACACTGACCTTTACCTTATCTGCCGCCTGTAGCCGAACCGCCTCCACCAATGAGTTGGTTATGATGCTGGAAAAACGTGTTTCGACGTTCGATCCGCGCGTCAGTTCGGATTCAGCCGATGAGCGAATGCGCCAGCTTATCTTCAACGGATTAACTCGCAAAAACGAAAAGTTTGATCCGGTTCCAGACCTTGCAGAAAGCTTTGAATCGTCGCCGGATTTCAAGACATTCACCTTCCGGCTTAGACAAGGAATAAAGTTTCACAATGACCAAAAACTGTCCGCGCTGGATGTGAAATACACTTTCGACACAATGCTGGCCGCAGGATTTACTTCAGCCAAAAAAGTCGAGTTCACTCGTGAAGTCGAACCAGGAAAACCTTTGCTGGCCGCCATCGAAGTCGTTGACCCGCAAACCGTCGTCTTTCGTTGCAACGATGCCTGCCCCGGACTGGCAAATATGATCGTTCCGGTCGGAATCATTCCCGAAGGCACAACCGATCAACAAGCCAAAAAGCCCATCGGAACAGGCCCATTCAAATTTGAAAATTTCACCGAAGATCAGGAAGTCGTGCTTGGCTCGAACGCGCAGTACTTCAATGGCCCGCCCAGCATCGGACGGCTGAGAATCAAAATCATTCCCGACAACAGCACGCGCGAAAGCGAGCTTCGCAAAGGTTCGGTTGATCTGGCCATCAACGCAGATTTCGACCCGATCACTGTCGAAGGTTTACAAAAGGACGCCCAGACAGTTGGTCTGAAAGTCGAGACGATTGACGGAACGAACCTGACCCATCTGGGCGTCAATCTGCTCGATCCGATTTTGAAAGATGTTCGCATTCGCCAGGCTCTGGCCTACGCAATTGACCGCGACACAATTATCCGCGACGTGCTGCGCAGCCAGGCCAAACCGGCACACAGCATTTTGCCTGTAGCTCAATGGGCTTATGAACCCGGCGTGACGGCTTACGGTTACGACGCCGAACGTGCAAAGAAGTTATTGGATGAAGCCGGACGGCCTGAAAAAGACGGACAGAGATTGAAGCTGACGTTGAAGACTTCGACAGTTTCCATAGCCAAGAAAACCGCTGAAGCCATTCAAGCACAGCTTGCGCGTGTTGGAATCAAACTGGAAATACAAACTCTGGAACGTCAGAAACTGACTCAGGATATGACCGACGGCAACTTTCAGCTTTACCTGAACACCTCAGTCGGAGGCAATCAGAGCACTGACATTTTCGCTTTTATGTACGGAGCGAAATCCATCCCGCCGAATGGCCAAAACCGCATGCGTTACAACAACCCTGCGGTAGACAAATTGCTGACCGAAGCCACTCTGGCCAATCAAGACCGCCGCAAACAAATTTACTCTGAAGTCCAAAAGATTTTGTCGAACGAACTGCCTCAGATTTACCTGTGGTATCCGGCGACAATAGTCGTTTACCGCAATCGAGTCGGCAATTTGAAGATCGAACCTTCCGGCGACTGGCAAGTTGTCCGCAACGTCAAACTGAATTAGAAAAAACCTTGTAAGCCTGCTCCTTTTACAGCGAAATATAGATGTTTCGTCGTGCAGAGTGATGCTTGCGTGGTGATAAGTGCCAATTTCATTTGAATATGTGGCATTTGCACGATGATAAGT
>JAGNMH010000215.1 GCA_017991275.1 Acidobacteriota bacterium | reverse complement strand
CTTTTCGAGCTTGCGGGCTTCTTTTTCATAGCCATCCTTGCCGCCCCAGGTCACGCCGAACGGTGGATTGCTCAACATCCGATGAAACCGCCACTTGCTTTCAGGCCATTGATCGCCCGGCTCTTTGCTGTGCGGTTCGTGCGGAATCAGCGAATTGCCCAGATGAACCGTGGCTTGTTTGTCGTTCTTGATCAGCAAGTCGGCCTGGCAGACGGCGTAATTGGTGGGAGAAAGCTCTTGTCCGTGAACCGTGATGAATTTCTCTACGCGTTCTTTTTCGTCTGGTGTCGCGGCGCGCTCCATCAAATGTTCTTTTGCGACAGACAACATGCCGCCCGTGCCGCTGGCCGGATCGTAAATGGAAAGATGCTTGTCAGGAATGGGAATATCCAGCAATTCAACCATCAGGCGAATGACTTCACGCGGCGTGAAATGTTCTCCGGCCTCATCGCCGCTTTGCTCAGAAAAGCGCCGCAACAACTCTTCATAGATGTAACCCATCTCCAACCCCGAAAGCTGATCAGGGCCAAGCCCGAGTTCTTTGTATTGGTTCAGAATCGGAGCCAGTCGGTTGTTTTTCACCATCAGGCCGATGGTGGCGCGGTAATTGAAATGTTAGATGATGTCGTCAACGTTTGCCGAGAAGCCATTGATATAAGCCCGAAAGTTTTCTTCCAATAGCGCGTGATCTTCTTCGTAAACCGAGCGGAGCGTCCAGTTGGTTGAGTTGGAAAATGGGCACTGCTTCGGATTCAACTCCAAATCCTTGACCAGCTTTGCCAATTCCTCCTCGGTAAGCTTGGGCCGATTTTTCAGTACTGCGGTGGCCTTCTTTTCTCGCCAGTCAATCAACACGCATTCCAAGCGGCGAATGACGATGATCGGCAGAATGACACTTTGGTATTCATAGGATTTGAACTTGCCGCGCAAACGCTCGGCAGATTTCCAAATGTCTGACGCAAGGTTGTCTAGCTTGGGCTTATTGAGTGATAGTGCCATGTATGATGTTTAGCCTTGGTTTCCGTAGATGACTCATAAAGTTTATAGCGAATAAGCTGAGGCGTGGGCGCGCAATGGTTTTCTCATCAGCCCCCGACCTTGTCAACGGTTTATAACAATCAACGATTAAGTCAGCCCAAAAAGCACGTGGCGAACTGGATAACTCCAATTCGCCACATGCTTTTGAATCTGACGGGTTAGTTTGTTTAAGACTTACTGACCGCAGCGTCCGTTGACCTGCGCCCAGACATCAGCCAGCAGAAACATATCTGCATGGCGGTTTTCCTTGATCGCCAAAACCGATTGAGTATTCAGCGTGTCCAGCAGCGAGCTTGGCGAAAGCGTCACGCCGTTGCTCAGAGTCACCGGCGCAAATGAAACGCCAGAGCAGGAAAGCGCGCTCCAGAACACGTTGAAGACGACCGGCGAACCGCTGCCGCCCGCCGCCGCCAGGCTTAGCTGAGCGGTGACGTATTCTCTGTTGATTCGCTGCATCGCGCTGGAACCTCCCTGCAATGCCTGACGCACTGCCGGCAGATTTTGCTGAATGCCGACCGGATTGTTGGCGTTGATGCCTGAAATCAGCACAGTACCACCGGGCAGGTAACGCGAATTGTTAATCCAGTGCTGAGTGGAGCGCCAGCAGATGGTGTCACATTTTACCGTCACGGTTTCACAAAGTTCGCCAAAGTTATAATTCGAACAGGTGCTGTTCTGAGAGACTACTATATTGGTGATCAGGTCGTTACCGACATCGCCGCCGCAATTCCCTTTCGCATCCTGACCATCGCCTGTCACACCGCTGTCAGTCGGCTGCATTTCCATCAGACCATAAGTCCCCGGACTGACATTAAACTGGTAATAACCGTCGCTGTCGCTGTTGGCATTCTGGCCAGTAGGCTGGCCGGAAGAATTCAGCAGCTTGATTACAACACCTGATATACCTTTTTCACCCGAATCTTTGACCCCATTTTTGTTGGTGTCGCAATAAACATAACCGGAGATGCTGCCTGGAAGTTGGACAGTGCATGCCCAGCAGATGAATTCGCAGACTTTACCGGTCGGAAACCAGCCGATTGAACCGGTGGTCAACCCTGAAGCTATACTGGTGTAACGGTCGTTGGCAGTTTCCATACGTTTGACGGTCACGGTGTCCAGTACAACTGAAATAGTTCCGATTCCGCTTCCGCGTTTAACCTCGACTGCAAACTGGAAACATCCGGCAAATGCTCTTGAAGAAGTTGAAAGAGCCAAAGTGATCCCTTGAGTTCTGAAACCGCTGTTACCTGCCCAGATCATGAATGGGGAGAAGTAACCAACCCCTCTGGTATCCATTCCTCCCACTCTCATTTTCACATCTGGATGAAGCTTGGTCAGCGAAGCTCCACCGTTTTCTACGCTAAACATTGCAAGCTGCTGAGCCACAGTCTTGTCTTGGTTGAGCAGATTAATCGTCACCATATCGCCTGTGGTTACACCGTTGCTGGCAATCTGTAATTCGCCGTCCCATAAACTATCAGTGCAGGAAACAGCTTGAACCGAAGAATTAGGAGTCGAAAAAGAGAAGCCCTCAACCTTTGGCGAGTAACTGGCGACTTGCCTGCCAAATGTTTGCGAACCAACGGTAAAGACCGAGGCTTGATCGGAATCAAGCGACAAAACCATGGGTTCAGGCAGAAGAAAGGTGTCGTCCTCACCATTTGGGCCGAATACAGTTCCATGCACAACCTGAGGGACGCGTACTTGTTTAGGTGATTGGCTTTGGTAAAACATGCTACCGGAATCAGCGATGCTGCCGAATCCCGCTATTACCAAGCAGGTATTTGAACCAAGCGCAACCTGATCCTGTCCCGGGAGCCTGATTCCCGGAGCAATACGAATTTTTGCTCCACCAATTGTGATCGAACCTGTCACTCCCCCTAACGAAGGTGAGAAGCTGGTGACAATGCCACAAATTTGCGAAAGATTTTGCCCACCAGAAGCAGTTCCAGTCTGGCCAGTAATTTGTCCTGAGCCATCAAAACAAAATGCAAAGCATTGGTCGCTCCCGAAACTCACTCCGTTAAGCGCAACGCCGGGAGCTATGGCGTAGCTCAGATTTCCAATCCTTATCACACCTGCACTGTTGGATGTTGCTGGTGAATAAGCATAAACAACTCCGCAAACTTTTGCGCCTGTTGGCAGCGGAGCGAAGGCATATACTGCGCGAAGTGCCAGGTGTTGCAAAATTGTTATAGTTCCAGACGGAATGGCCGTCAGCAATGCCAGACAGCACGCCAAAACAGCTAAATTAAGCGTAGTTCGTCTTTTCATTGTTCCTCCGAAAATGAATGGTAAAAGCTCTCGGCCAATGACCAAAGGGAGCTTGAATTCAAAGGTTGAATTTTCCTGGCTCTTCAGGGCTTGCGCGAAGAAGGGCGGACGGCTGATGGCGCTGCGGGCCCCAGTGATTTTTGTACAGCGCCGTAAATTAGATCAAGTAATGGTCAGCGGCAAAGCTGTGAGAGTGGCTTTGCCGCTGACAGGGTTTGAGGATATTGGAATTACTGCCGCTTAGCAGCGTCCATTTAACAACGCCAGAATTTGCGCCAGAGCGACCATATCCTGTGTGCGATTTTCTTTGATTGCCAGAGTGGATTGCATAAACAGCGTATCCAGCAGCGAATCACGTGAAAGAGTCACTCCGTTAGACAAGGTCACAGGCGTGAAATCCAGACCGGAACAACGTAGCGGGCTCCAGAACACATTGAAAACCACAGGCGAACCGGTTCCACCGTGAGCAGCAAAACTCATCTGTAACGTCACAAACTCTTTGTTGAGTTGTTGCAAGGGGCCGGAACCGCCCTGCAATACTTGACGAATTGCGGCTTCGTTACGCTGAATGCTGATCGGGTTATTGAAGTTCATTCCGCCAACCAAAATTGCTCCATTCGGCCATCGAATAATCGGCGTAAGCAGCCAGTCACGCGCTCCCCTAAAGCAGATTGTGTCGCATTTGAACGGCATCGGCGGAGGAGTTGGAGTCGGAGTTGGTGACGGTGTCGGAGTCGGCGACGGAGTCGGAGTTGGTGACGGTGTCGGCGTTGGTGTCGGAGTTGATGTCGGCGTTGGGGTTGGTGACGGTGTCGGCGTTGGTTGCAGGAAACAACCATTACAGATAACCCCGCAAATCGGCCCGCTCGGATACATGCCTATGCCGCCCGATTGCAGTCCTGAACCTTCCTGCTCATCTCCCATGCGTTTGACTACAACATAATCAATCGCGGCGCTGGTCATGCCTTCGCCGCCAACACGTTTGATGTCAACACCTAGCTGAAAACAACCATTGAGCGGTGATGCCGGATCGGTCGAAAAGATCAGAGTCAGTGTTTGGGTACGCAGACCGGCTGGCCCTGCGGGAACCATCAGCGGAATAAAATATCCGGCTCCAAACGGCCCATTACCTCCAACCAGCAAACTGATGCGCTGATGCAGTTGGTTAACAACAACCCCGCCATTCTGGACTGTGAACATTGCCAACACTTGCGGCAAAGAACCGTTCGGGTTCTGGGTGAACAAAGTTATCATATCGCCTTCGGTCGCCCCCTTTGAAGCAATGGCAAAGACAATGTCCCAGAAGCTGTCGGTACATGAAAGCGCCCGCACAGTCGTATTCGGCAACATCGCCATAATACCCTGCGGAGAGGTTCCATTAATCGTTGGGTAATAACCGAAAGACGCCGGGTTGGCATTGAACGACGCCACCCCAGCAGAACTTGAGGACGAAAGCAGGAAGCTCAGAGGACGAGGCAGCAAGAAAGTATCGTCTTCATTTCCATTGACCATGCCATGCACCAAGATCGGCGAGGAAAACTGCGAGCAAGCGCTATCGCCTGCACTAATCACCGATCCAGGAGCGACAAGTCCATTACTAAGGACCAAAGGCGAGATACAGACATTGGAACCAATCGCGATTGAGTTCTGTCCGGGCAAGGCAATTCCTTGCAATATCGGCAGCGTCACGCCACCAAGAGTAATCGAACCCTGAACACCGCCAAGTGAGCGATTGAATTGGGTCACGACTCCACAGACTTTGTTTTCATTGGCGGCATTGGCTCCAACTGAACTTGGCGCAACCAGCCGTCCATTGATGTCCAGGATTCCGGCCATGCACTGGCTGGTTCCAACATTGACGCTTCCAAGATTAACCCCAGGCGCAATGGTAAAACTCATTCCGCCAATGGAGATGGCTCCGGTTGAATTCGCCGTCGCAGCTGTATGGCTGGCAACTGTGCCACAAGCAAAAATCGGCGACGTGATGTTAACGACTATTGCACTGGGCCTGGTAATTTGACCGTTTGCACTCAATGTCGCCGTCAAACACATATTCGACCCGACATTAACATTGTTTTGGCCGTTCAAAGTGACATTGGGAGCAATGACGTAACTGGATGCTCCAATCGAAATTGCACCGGGAGTTCCAGGCGTGGATGGAGTAAAGCTGTTTATTCCACCGCAAACCGTCACAACATTTCCACCAATGGCGCTGGGCGGAACAATCTGGTTTGAATTATTAAAAACCGCGTCAATACAAATACTGGAGCCTATTCCAATGACTGCCTGTCCGGCAATTGTGGTTCCGGCTGCAATTGTATAAGTCGTGCCGCTAAGGTTGATTGAACCGGCAGTGGTTACGGTTGCTGGGTTGAATGCTTGCACCACTCCGCATACTGCCGCAGAAGTTTCAGCAGCAGCAGGTGATGGATCCCATTTGGCAAGCGCCGCCAAACACAGCGTCAGACACAAAGTGAGTATTGTCGTTTTCATTCGCATGAACTGTCTCCTTGGAAGAAGGTCGGGAGGCCGGTCAAATTAATGACCTGTTCCTCGTGAGGTTCTATTGCCTGCTATCCGATACCGTCTTCGGAAAAACGCAGATTAAATTGGTAGTTTGAAACAATGAATCAAAGCTGTTGCCTTCAATTGCTATCGCTATGAGGCCGCAGTTGAATAGAACGCATCAAATTCAGATAAAAAGAATGGCCTCCGTCAGAATAGAAAATACTTGTATGAAGTTTCTAAACCCTGAACGCCAGACCTTTAATGGAAAATTGTCAATGACAAGAGCGGCAGCAAAGTAAGGCAGCTTATACTACCCAGAATTGAACACGGGCACACCGTGAGCCAGCCGGAGAGAAAGCCATCGCCGCAAATGAATTGACCCAGTGAGATTTCGTCGAAGATTACATTCGTTACTTGGAACGAATCAGACGCAATCGGGCTTGCACAGGTTGGCCAAAGAATTTCACTTTGTTTTGCTTGAAGATACAAGATTCAACAAAGCTTCAATTCTTAGCCGTAGGTTGATTCATAACGTCAATGAGCAGTCGTCACAGGTGGGGCTTTGAAAAAGGCTTCCGAAGGATAGGGCTACAGTCCTTTGGCCGGTTAGCCGAGCAGCCAATCTCCTGATTCAACCGTCATTCACCGGGATTCAAAAGATGAAACAGCAATGCCAAAGTCCGACCTTAAGACTTGAACTTGATGAGTTTCCTGAAGTGTTGAGGCGAATGTGAGGAACTCATCCGGGCGAGAGTGTACGCATTTTAACGGCAACCGTCTATAGATTTTCGACCTGCGTGGGCAAATTTAATCTTTCAGTATCATACACTTGCAATGAATGATCATTTTTTCGGTGCGGTAAATTTGGCGACTCTCCCTTTTTCGCCGACCGCCCAGCCGGTTCGGCCTTTGATAGAAAAGCTGAAGGCGTGAAAACCAATTTCGCCACTGTTCGACCAACTTATTCCATCATTCAGTGAAGAATCAGCGCCAGAAGGCCCAACGGTGATCAAGCTTGATCCGCCAAGCCAGGTAATGGCTGAACGAAATGCCGTCAAGCCGGAATTTTTCAGCAGTGCCCAATTGCGGCCCCCGTCGCGAGTGATGGCAATGTGGTCAATGGCTTCTTTTTCTTTTTGGTAATCACCGCCGACGGCAATACCGAACTTGGCGTCTTTGAAAGCAATGGAAAAAATTCCAGACGAGGCATTCCCGGTTCTGATCGGAGTGTCAGTGACAAACCAGGCTTTGCCATTGTCAGTGGATCGAAAAACTCGCGCCGATTTGGCTCCGCCGGTGGCAAACCAGGCGTTGCTTTTGCCCTGAACAATCAAACAGGTTCCGCTGGCTGCAAATGCCCCTTCCCCTTCCAAAGCAGCAGGCATGTTTTCCATTGGAATCTGAGTCCAATTTTTGCCACCGTCACTGGTACGGATGATAACAAAGCGACCATCAACTGGATCACTGACAGCCAAGCCATTATTGACGTCCCAAAAAGCAATTGAATCGAAAAAAGCTTTCGGCTCTTTGTTGGTAAATTGCAGCAACCAATTCTTTCCCCCGTCTGAAGTCTTGTAAATACGTGATGCCTCGCCAGGCCCAATGCTCAGCAAATAAGCTGTGTTTGCGTCGAAAGCTTCGACATCACGAAAATCCAGTTTTTCAGCGCCCGGCACAACTGCAGCTTGCCAGGTTTTGCCGCCGTCAATCGTTCGAGCGTAGGTTCCATTGGCTCCGCTGGCCCAAGCAACTTGACCCGAAACGGCACTGACCCCGCGAAAGCGCACAGTTGTCCCGCTGGATTGCATGACCCACTGGGCGTTGGCCGACACACTCAACAGCAAGAGTCCGAGTTGTAAGAAGATTGCTTTTGTCATTGATACTCAATCCAATCAAAAAGGCGGAAGCGCCAGCGATATACCTGATGCTCCCGCCAATTGTTTTGCGAAGAATTATTATTTTACGTTTGGATCGGCTTCGACGACGACTTTGGCCGTCATCTCTTTGCCGTCAAGGGTCAGTTTGACCAGATAAACTCCAGGTTCCAATGGCAAACCGAAATTACCTCCACGCCCGCCGAAGCCTCCTCCGCCAGCGCCGCCTTGTCCCACTGGTTGCGGGGCCGCAGGCGGTTGGCCTGCCTGGCCAGTCACAGGCGGTTGGCCTGTGGCAGGTGCTCCGCCGGGGCCACCCTGGCCACCACCTCGCCCGCCACCAAATCCGGCTGGGCGAGCCGGAGGGTCGCCGCGCAAATTCCATTGCAAACGATTTAACCCAAGCTCTTTCGTTCCGTTGATGTTGCGAACGACTTTGCCAGTAATGTCAGAAACTGTGATTTTGACATCGCCTGCCGCTGCAGCGCCAAGGTAATAAG
>JAGNMH010000214.1 GCA_017991275.1 Acidobacteriota bacterium | reverse complement strand
TCAATCGCCACTCCGG
The DNA here is from genome assembly GCA_017991275.1 of Acidobacteriota bacterium. Lineage (GTDB taxonomy): Bacteria > Acidobacteriota > Blastocatellia > RBC074 > RBC074 > RBC074. The sequence continues at coordinate 8,182 of JAGNMH010000214.1, read as the reverse complement.
GCAGTTCAACGTTGACCGACACTGCGTCTTCGGTTTCGCAAACATCAACAGGCGGAACCCAGGTATTAGGACTGGAAGCCAGGGCGCGAAGCTCATCCAGGCGAACCAACATCCGCCGTAAATGTGCCCGCAATTGTTCGGATAATTCGGCCGTCAGAGGACTGAGCCGACCAGTGACAATAGCCATAATAGTAAAGTCAGGAAAACAGGTTCGTAATCTTCATCAACTCAAGTTAACTCAGGTCAGTGATATTACCGTGTGGTTTGACAGCTTGTACAGCGGGGAAAAATCGCGTGTTTCAGCCAGTCTTTACAGACAACCGGGTTACAGGTCAATCTGGTTTTGAAGAGGCCAAGACTCTGCTTTGGCTAAAATCGAGATCCACACACAGCATGAAATATGAAAATTTGTACGGCGCTTCCAAATTTTCGCACAGGAACTTTTCAGTCGTTTTTTCACCACCAAATCTAAACTTCAAAATGATTTGCTTTAGCCTGGAAGCAGGCAATTGAATTTTACAGGAACATAACTTGCTGTTGTTGGCTTTCGATTTTTCTAAAAAAATACAAGATCAAATCCCGTTTTGTAGAAATCGGTTCCCGGTTCCTAGCAGGATCGAATTTCAAATGTACGACCCGAAAATTCGGATTAACAAAAGGATAAATCAATGAAAAACACTATTAGATTGTTAATAGCCGCATTAGCCCTGTTGATGAGCCTTACCTGGCAGGTCAATGCGCAATCCACAGCCGGAGCAATCTCCGGAGTCGTGATGGATCAGCAAGGAGCGGTGGTCGCCAACGCAGCCGTTTCCGCCAGAAACATTGCCACCAACGAATCACGTTCAGCAACCACCGACAACGAAGGACGATATAGGTTTCCTAACCTGTCGGTTGGCAATTACGAAGTCACCGTTCAAGCCAGAGGATTTGCCAAATACGTCCGCACAGGCATCGAATTGCTCCTCAATCAGGATGCAGTCGTCAACGCCCCTCTTAAAACCAGCACGGTGGAAGAAGTCGTCACCATCAATGAAAACGCTTCATTGTTGAACACGACAAATGCCGAGGTCAGCACTCGATTCGACTCCAAGCGCTTGTCCGAGTTGCCGCTGGCGCCGAACCGCAACGTGCTGAACATTGCGTTGTCTGCGGCGGGTGTCAGCCAGCTTGGCAGCGGCCAAACCGGATTTGCACAGGGTTTGAACTTTTCAGTTAATGGCATGCGATTGCGCTCGAACAACTTCATGTTGGACGGTCAGGACAGCAACGACCCCAGCGTCAGCGGATCACAGCAGCCAATCAACAACCCGGATGTGGTGCAGGAATTCCGCCTGGTAACAAATCAATTTGCAGCGGAATATGGTCGCGCTGCCGGTTCGGTTGTAAACATCGTTTCAAAGTCCGGGTCGAACAATCTGCACGGTTCAGCTTTCTGGTTCAACAACAACGAAGTCTTTAACGCGCGCAGCAATCTGGATAAAGCAGCCGGTTTCAAAGATGCGCCGCGTCGCAACGAAAACCAGTTTGGCGGCACATTGGGCGGCCCGATTGTCAAAGACAAAACCTTCTTTTTTGGATCATATCAACGCTGGACGGATCGCCAGTTGGGTTCGGGCGCCACGATCAACGGCGTGCCGACCGAAGCCGGACGCCAAATTTTACAGACGCAAGTTGGCAGCCGTCCGCAGGTTGCGGCATTGCTGAAATTTTTGCCTGCGGCTCAAAGCGCTAACAACACATCGGCCAATTTTACGGTCAACGGACAAACTTTCACCGTGCCGCTGGGGGCATTGACCAGCGCGAATTCAATCGCATTCAACAACCATCAGTGGAGCGGGCGAGGCGATCATCGTTTCAGCGAAAAGCAGCAGCTCAACGGTCGCTACTTCTTCAACACTGAAAACAGCAGCGGCACAGGTCAGGCCACTCCGGTGGGACTGGCTAATATCGTTACGACCCGCAATCAGTCGGCCAACATCGGCCTCACCAGCATTCTGTCCACTTCGCTGGTCAACGAAGCCCGCATCGCTTACCAACGATTCGGCTCCGTCACCAACGCCCAAGACCCCTCGTCCCAAACCATTCCGTCCATTGAAGTCAACCAACTTGGTTTGATCGGCTTCAACGCTGCCGCCACGCGAACGGCGATAGGACTGGCAGTCAATCTGCCGCAGTTCCGTTTTAATAACACCTACCAAATCCTGGATAACCTGTCGTACACGCGCGGCAGCCACGCCATGAAATTCGGCTTCGATTTCCGCCGTGTACAGGTCAAGAGCTTCTTCTTCCCTACCATTCGCGGTCGTGTGGCTTATGCGACGCTGAACGATTTGGTTAACGACGCGGCCACGGCTTCGGCGATCAACAAACCCGTTCCGGGCGGGTCTGAGATTCAGTACTACAACTGGTACGACTACTACCTCTACGCACAGGATGAATGGAGGATTCGTCCAAACTTCACCCTGACCTACGGCCTGCGCTACGAAACGCCGGGCAATTCCATTGGCTCACTGCAACCGTTCAACGATGCCATTCTGGCGGCCAATGGCAACAATTCGGTCTTCCGTTTCCGCAATCCGAACCGAGACACGAATAACTTTCAACCACGCTTCGGATTCAACTGGCGACCAAATTTCGGCGACAGCGGAATTGGCGCAAAGCTCTTTGGCAACGACAAAACAGTCATTCGCGGCGGGTATTCGCGCACCAACGATTACGGGTTCATCAACATCAACCTGAACATCGCCAGCGCCTTCCCGTTTGTTTTCGCGCTCAATCCTTCGCTGACCAATGCTTACGCCAATCTGCTCAGTGCGGCGGCGCCGCCATCTGGAAACTTGCCGTTTATCACGCAAACAACGGTAGGCCCTGATTTTCGTGCGCCCTCCGCCGACCAGTTCAGCCTGGAAGTTTCACGCGAACTGTCGAAAGACGTGGTTTTGCGCGTCGGTTACGTAGCCACCAAGGGCAACGGCCTGTTTCAGACCGTTGACGGCAATCCGGTTGTCCAAGGACGCACCAACCGCACCGACCCCGCGTTTCTTTACAACCCGGCGGGGACAACGCTGACCAACCAACCACGACGCCTGGATTTGACCCGCGGCGTCGAACGGTTGCGTTGCAATTGCGCGCAATCCATTTACCATTCGCTGCAGGTCAGTTTGGACAAACGCCTGAGCAAGAGCTTTAGCGCGGGCGTGCATTACACCTGGAGTTCATTCATTGACACGGCGTCTGAAATCTTCAACCCGCAACCGCAGGGCGAAGTGGCCACTCCGCAAGACCCGTACAACCGCAACGCCGACCGCGCGCGTTCCAGTTATGACCGACCGCATCGCGTAACCGGCAACGCCGTTTATGAATTCCCATTCTTCCGCGATCAAAAAGGCGCGGTCGGACATGTTCTGGGCGGCTGGCAAGCCAATACCTTTTTCACGCTGCAAAGCGGCACTCCGTTCACAATCCTGAATGGCGCTGACCCGGCGGGAACGTTGCAAGGCATTGACGCGCTGGTCGGGAACGCTATTCGACCGAACCTGAACACGACCATTCATCTGTCCAGCATGAACCTGATTCAGATTCGAGCGGCAGGCGGCGCCAGTCTGTTTTCAGCGTTGACCGCCGGACAGCGCACGGGCAATGTCGGGCGCAACACAATACGTGGCGACGGTATTGCAAATATGGACTTCGGTATTTTCAAAAACACGAAGATTACCGAAGGCCACAGAATTCAGTTCCGCGCTGAATTCTTTAACCTGACCAACACGCGCAATTTCGGCACGCCGAACACCGCGATTAACTCCGGCGCAAACTTCCTCAATCAGTGGGCGACCAACGGTGGCAACCGCCGTATTCTGATGGGATTGCGTTACACCTTTTAACCCGACAAGTTGAGCGAACACTTACTCAAAAGGCCGGAAGCATAGTCTATGCTTCCGGCCTTTGATGTTTGGGAATTGTTAGGTTTGAGTTCGACTTTTTACAGTACTGCGAAGGTTTGATTATGCGCCAGTCGCTTTGCTGGAAGGTTTCCAACGCAAGACTGGTTTGCGAGCAGCGGTCGCTTCGTCCAGTCGTCCGATACGCGTATTGTGCGGAGCCGTTTTGACCAGTTCCGGGTTTTCTTCGGATTCTCGGGCGATGGATTTCATGGCGTCAATGAAAATATCCAGTTCGTCTCGGCCTTCGCTTTCGGTCGGTTCGATCATCATCGCGCCGGGAACCACCAGCGGGAAATAAATCGTCATCGGATGGAATCCGTAATCAATCAACCGCTTGGCTATGTCCAAGGTGTGAACGCCGTTTTTCTGCTGGCGTTTGTCGTTAAAAATCACTTCGTGCATCGCCTTGCCCTGCACGCCAACTTCGTAATCGTCTTTCAGATGATGGGCGATGTAGTTGGCGTTCAGAACAGCCGTTTCGGTGGCTTCGCGCAAGCCTTCAGCGCCGAGCGTCAAGATGTAACACAGCGCGCGAACCAGCACTGAATAGTTGCCGTGAAAGGCGCGGACTCTGCCAACCGTTTGCGGGCGATTGAATTCCAGTTTGTATTGGCCATCCCGAACAACCACACGCGGAACCGGCAGGAAAGGTTCAAGCTCCGCAGTCACTGCGATCGGGCCGGCGCCGGGGCCGCCTCCGCCGTGCGGAGTTGAAAAGGTTTTGTGCAGGTTCAGGTGAATGACATCCACGCCCATATCGCCGGGTCGAGTGACTCCGACCAGCGCGTTCATGTTCGCGCCGTCCATGTAAACCAAGCCGCCCGCGTCGTGCAGAATCTTGCAGACTTCTTCGATGTTTTCTTCAAACAGCCCCAGCGTCGAAGGATTGGTCAACATCAGCGCGGCTACGTCATCGTTAACCGAAGCGCGCAAGGCTTCCAGGTCAACTGCGCCTTCGGCAGTGGATTTGATTGTCTTGACCTGATAGCCGCAAACCGCTGCTGAAGCCGGGTTTGTGCCGTGGGCGGAATCGGGAATCAACACGACTTTGCGCGCGTTGCCGCGAGCCTCCAGACAAGCGCGAATGACCATCAATCCAGTCATCTCGCCTTGAGCGCCAGCCGCCGGTTGCAGACTGACCGCAGGCAGACCTGTGATTTCGGCCAACGAATCTTCCAACCGCTTCAGCAATTCCAGATTGCCTTGAGCCAGTTCATCAGGCAGATACGGATGCGAAGCCGCAAAGCCATCGAAGCGCGAAACCCGTTCGTTGATCTTCGGGTTGTATTTCATCGTGCAGGAACCCAGCGGATACATCCCGAAATCAACAGCGTAATTCCACGTCGAAATTCGCGTGAAGTGGCGAATGACGTCCACTTCACTAACTTCGGGCAAACCGGCCAGATCGTCATCGCGCAACAGTTTGGCGTCAATTAGCGAATCGGTTGCTTCGACATCCAACGCGGGCAGGTGGTATCCGATTTTGCCTGGACGCGATCGTTCAAAGATCGTGCCTTCGTTTTGATTGATATGATTGCTTGATTTCTTAATCATCAGAACCCCAAAGAAATTCCGCCGTAGATCAACGCCGAGTTTTGCAGATCAGCGTTTGCCTGCGCTCATCTTTTGCCTGCGTTCATCTGCGGCTGGACATTTCAAATTTCTCCGGCAAGTTGCGTCAGCGCATCGCCGGTCACTCTAAAAATCGTCCACTCGTCCATGGGCTTTGCGCCCAGAGACTTATAAAAATTGATTGCCGGTTCGTTCCAATCCAGCACTGACCATTCCAATCTGCCGCATTCACGTTCAACGGCCAGTTTGGCCAGGTAAGCCAACATAGCTTTGCCAAAACCTTTGCCGCGCTGGTCTGGATTGACGAACAGGTCTTCCAGATAAATTCCGGGTCTGCCCAAAAAGGTCGAAAAGTTGTGAAAGAACAGCGCGAAGCAAACCGGAGTGTCGTTGTCAGAACCGATGACGACTTCGGCGATTCGACGTTCGCCAAACAACGTGCGAAGCAAAGTAGCTTCGTCGGCGACGACTTCGTGGGCCAGTCGTTCGTATTCCGCCAGTCCGCGAATGAATTGCAGAATCACCGGCACGTCTGCTTCAGTCGCTTGACGAATGGCAAAATTAGGAATGCTTGTCGAAACTCCCACGTCGCTCCTTTAAGTAGTCCCGCCTTTAAGCGGAATGGGCTTGGCCGTCGAGACCTTCAGCCTAAAGGCGGGACTACATGCTTTCTTCAGACCGCCTTCATTTCTGCAATCAGCGAATCAATCTGCTCTTTGGTCGTCGTTTCAGTGACGCAAACCAGAACTTCGTTTTTCATCGCCGGGAAGAATCGTTCCAGAGCCAAACCGCCAATGATCTTTTTGCTTTGCAGCTTGGCCAGAATTTCAGCGGCAGGTTTCGGGCAACTGACTACGAATTCGTTGAAGAACGGCGAACTGAACGTCAGACTGAAACCATTGATCGCGGCAATCTGTTTCGCCGCGTAATGCGACTTTTGCAGATTTTGTTCGGCAGCTTCGCGCACCCCGCTTCTACCCATCGTTGACAAATAAACCGTTGCCATCAACGCATAAAGCCCTTGGTTGGTGCAGATGTTTGAAGTCGCTTTTTCGCGGCGGATATGTTGTTCGCGCGTCGCCAGCGTCAGCACGTAACCCGGACGGCCATCGTGATCAAAAGCCTGGCCAACCAAACGACCGGGAATTTGCCGTTGCAGCTTTTCAGTGCAGGCGAAAAATCCGCAGTACGAACCGCCGAAGCTGATCGGAATGCCGAACGACTGAGCTTCGCCGCAAACAATGTCGGCCCCGGCTTTGCCAGGAGCTTGCAATAAACCCAGGCTCATAGCTTCGGCCACAACAACGACAAACAAGGCTCCGGCTTTGTGCGCGGCGTCGGCCAGCTTTTGTAACTCTTCAACGCCTCCGAAAAAGTTCGGCGATTGCACGATCACAGCTCCAACATCTTTGCCGAGTTCGGCCAGCGATTCCGGCTTCAACGCGCCTGTGATTTCGTCAAACGGCAACGTGATTTCTTCGATCCCGGCGTTGCGGATGTACGTGTCAACTACTTGGCGATATTCGGGATGCAGGTTTCCGGCCAGCGCAACTTTCGAGCGGCCAGTGACGCGCTCTGCCATCAAAACGGCTTCGGCGGTGGCGGTCGAACCGTCATACAGCGAAGCGTTCGACACATCCATTCCAGTCAGCTCGCAGATCATCGTTTGGTATTCAAAGATCGCTTGCAGCGTTCCCTGACTGATTTCCGGCTGGTAAGGCGTGTACGAAGTGTAAAACTCCGAGCGCGAAATCAGCGTGTCAATGATCGTGGGAATGAAATGGTCGTAAGCTCCAGCGCCCAAAAACGAAGTCATGCGCTCACCTGTCAAACGCGTTGTATTGCGTTCGGCCAGATTGCGAAAGAAATTCAGAGTGTCGGGTTCTGAAAGCGCCGATGGCAGATCGAGCAGGCGCTTGAGTTGCAGATTGTCGGGGATTCCCTTGAAAAGGTCGGCGACGGATTCGCGGCCCATTTCGCGCAACATAGCTTCGCGTTCCTGAGCCGAATTCGGAATATATCTCATAGGTGTCAGGTAACAGATGGTAGGTGATAGGTGGTAGGAACTATCACCTACCACCTGTAACCTACAACCTAATCTTCTTTCTGTGATTCGACAAAGTCTTCGTATTCGCTGGCATTGAGCAAAGCGTCCACTTCGCTGGCGTTGGCGAGTTTGATCTTAATCATCCAACCGCCGCCGTAAGGTTCGCTGTTTATCAGTTCCGGCGCATCGGCCAACGCTTCGTTGATTTCCAGGACTTCGCCGGAAACGGGCGTGAACAATTCGCTGAAGGTTTTTACCGATTCGATTTCGCCGAAATGCGCGTGCGCCGAAAAGTTTTCGCCGACACGGGGCAGGTCAACGTGAACAACATCGCCCAACTGATCCTGGGCAAAATCGGTGATGCCGATGGTTCCGGTGTCGCCTTCGACGCGAATCCATTCGTGGTCTTTGGTGTAATGAAGATTATCGGGGTAAGAAGCCATTGGTTCTCCTTTTCAGGAGTAGACAGCATACAGTAGTCAGTAGGCAGTAGAGTTTTGCGATGCTCAAAGCCATTTCATCAGACGAGCCACAAACCTACTGTCTACTGTCTACTGTCTACTGTCTACTTCTTTTATAAAATGGTGTCGGCACGACTTCCGCAGCCAGAAGCCGTCCG
>JAGNMH010000213.1 GCA_017991275.1 Acidobacteriota bacterium | reverse complement strand
GTTTTACAGCGTTTTACAGCGGAGGAGTGAATCGCCCATCAATCGCCGTCCATCCGCCATCAACAAACAGCACGGTTCCGGTGACGTAACTGGCCGCGTCCGAAGCCAGATAGATGACGGCTCCGGCCATTTCGTCCGAACTTGCCCAGCGTTTCAGGGCGTTGCGGTCGGCGTAAGCGTTGTACCAATCCGGTTTGTCTTTGATCGGGCGGGTCAGCGGAGTGTCAACCACGCCGGGAGCGACGGCGTTGACGCGAACACCTTTCTGGCCAAGTTCTGCCGCCAGCGCGCGAACCATTTGCACCATGCCGGATTTCGTAGCGGCATAAACTCCCTGGCCTGGCTCAACCACCAGCGAACGAATCGAAGAAAATACGATGATGCTGCCGCGACCTTGTTCGGCCATCACTCGCCCGGATTCGCGCAACACGGCCAACGTGCCTTTCAGGTTGACGGCGACGACTCGGTCGAAATCTTCATCTGTATAATCCAGCAATTGTTTGCGAACGTTGACTGCCGGTGTGGCAACGGTGATGTCTACGCTGCCGCGTTCGGCGGCGACGGATTGAAACAAGGCTTTGACGCTGTCGCTGTTTGTCACATCAACCGAGCGGACTGCGGCGCGTTCGCCGATTTCGCGCGCGGTGATTTCAGCCAGTTCCGGTTTCAAGTCAGCGCAGACGACGAAAGCTCCATGCGCAGCCAGGCCTTTGGCTACGGATTGTCCAATGCCGGAGCCTGCGCCGATGACAATGGCTGTGCGGCCATCAAGTCTAAAAAGTTGTTCGTAGTTCATTGAATCCTCAGATCGGGTCGGTACCGCGCGCGTAAGCAAGCGGTGTTTGTAAGACTTGCCGCTTGCTTACGCGCGCGGTACTGATAGCAATCGAATCGCGCCCAGCGCCATTGCTTTGCACGATAAAATCAAATGTTCAATCTCGCAATACTCGTCCGGTTGATGCGCCAGATTCAGAATGCCCGGCCCGTAAGCGATGCATTGTTCGATGCCCGCGATTCGCGCAAAGTGTTTTTGGTCGTAAGTTCCAGGGCTGGCAATCAGCGGAGGCCGCCTGCCAACCGATGATGTAATTGCCGAAGTCATCGTCGTTACCAGTTCGGATTCCGGCGAGGTCATCGTCGGATGAACGATCATCAGGTCGTTCATTTGGTAGCTGAAATCTTCGTCGTCTGTTTGCAACCGGTCTAGCAGTTCAATCAATTCGCCGCGCACGTCTTCAAAGTTTTCTTCCAGCAAAAAGCGACGGTCAAAAATGGCTCTGCACAGGTCGGCGACGCAAGGCGTTTGAATTCCATCGATCGGTTGGCCGCCGGAAACTGAATTGACGTTGATCGTTGCAGAGCGCGCGCCTTCCGGTTCAACCGGCATCATCGTTCGTCGAAGTTGAAGCTTCGGTTTCAACTGGTGTTCGATTTCAGCGATGAAGCGCGCCATTCGATCAATTGCGCTGGCTCCCAAAAACGGCATGCTGCCGTGAGCCGTTCGCCCGCGCGTCAAAACTTCAAACCAATAAACTCCGCGATGCCCCAGACAGATGCGGTCGTAATCCAGCGGTTCGGTGATGATGACGTAATCAATCGCTTCGCGGCGAAAGTGGCCGTTGCGCGCCAGATAAGCGACTCCGGCAAAACCTCCGCTTTCTTCGTCCACCGTCGCGCTTTGTTCGACTGAACCGGCCAGCTTGATTCCGGCTCGGCGAATGGCTTCAACGGCAAAGATCGAAGCGGCGATACCGGCTTTTTGATCGGTCACGCCTCTGCCGTAAATTCGCCCGTCGCGAACCACAGCCGCAAACGGATCAACCGTCCAGCCTTCGCCTGCGGGAACTACGTCCAGGTGTCCGTTGAAATGCAGCGTGGGGTTCGCGTGTTCGCCACGCATTCTCCCGATGACATTGACGCGCGGAAATTGCGCGGAGCATTCCGGCAAACCTTCGGCGGTGACGAATTCCGTCTCGTAGCCGAACTCTTTCAGCTTCGCGCCGATCAGGTTGGCGCAATCGGCGTAATTTTCTCCGGGAGGGTTGATGGTTGGGATGCGAACAAGCTGGCGCAGAAACTCGACCATCTCTTCGGCGAGTTCATCAACGCGAGTGAGGATTGAAGTTTCATTCAGCATTTAGATTGTGTGGAGTGCGGTGGCTCGACACCGCTTTGCGTTCGCATGAGTATGTCTCTGGTTACTCTGATTTTTCGACTGGCGAAGGCAAAAGCTGCGTCCAGCCGCAGCACTCCAAGTTTAGCTGATTCCAGTGATGCGAATTCCAGTGTGACCTTTGTAGCGAATGTTGATGCCGATCAGCAGCGCCGTCATTGCTTCGACTGTGCGCGAATTTGCCAGCGGCCCGCCGTCAACGTAACGGCAACCGGCAATAGCTTCGACCAATGGGCGGACAACTTCTTTGGCGTCTTTCCTGTCGCCGCAAACGATGACGTCGCATTCGACTTCGTGCGAAAGATCGGCCAGAGCTTCAGCGCCTACGTTGTGAAAAGCCGAAACGACTGTGACCGTATCGGGAACCTGTTCTTTGCACTGTTCCGCCGTCGAACCCGCCCAGACGCCCAGTACTCGCGTAGGTTTTCCGCCGACCGCCGGTTCCAGCGGAACGGTCACGTCAATCAGTATCGTGCCCGGTTGCAACTTGTCGCGGATTTCTTTCAACGTGTTGATTTGGGCAGAGAAGGGAACCGTCAAAACTACGATTGATGAGTTGGCGGCGGCTTCGGTGTTGTGCGCGCCGCTGATGGCCGCGCTTGTGCATCCGGCTTTGGTTAATTCTTCAATCATTTCTTTTGCGGCGTCCGCTGCGCGTTCGGCTGCGCGTGAACCGACGATGATGTCAAAACCCGCCATTGCCCAGCGCAACGCAAGGCCTTTGCCCTGATCGCCTGTCCCGCCGATAATGGCGACTCGTTTGTTGGATTGTGTATTTGGCATGGCCGGATTCTATAAACTTTCAGAAAAAGAAACCAACTATGAATCAACACGAATGCCCGCGAATGAATCCTGATTTGTGCTGACCCGTGGCCATTCGTAGTTAAAACATTTCCTTTACGTGAGCGAAAAAGTCGAAGTCACAGAACCTAAATCCTCTCTGTTTGCGATGTTTGCGGGCAGTTTTCGTTGGTTGCGCGAATGGATCGCCAATCAGTTCGTGCCATCTGAAGCCACTGTCGAATGGCGGTCGTTGGCCAGGGCTTTTCTGCGGCTTGGCATGACAGGTTTTGGCGGAGGCATTGCCGTCATTTCGCAAATTCGCCGTCTGGTGGTTCACCAGAAACAATGGATGACTGAAGAGGAATTCCTGGACGCGGTTTCGCTGGCTCAGAGCATGCCCGGCGCCAACGCGGCCAACGCGACGACTTATGTCGGACTAAAACTTGGCGGAGTTCGCGGAGCAGCGGTGTCGGTCGTCAGTTTTATCTTTCCGTCTTTTCTGATGATGATCGGGCTGACCATTGCCCATAGTTACCTGTACAAATTCCCGGATGCTCAACGAATCTTTCAAGGCTTCAATGCCGCTGTCGTAGGCCTGATTGCTGCCACCGTCACCAAGCTCGGCAAAACTGCGATGCAACAACAGTGGCATTTGGAACTGGGCGTCGCCGCCGGATTCATGCTGATATTCACTGCCACCACCATTGTTGAAGTCGTGTTGCTGGCCGGAATGATCGGCATCTTCATCCAGTTTTATAAAACCAGAGCGCGCCAGCAGATCAGGCAGAAACTTCGCAAGGAACACCAGGCAAGCGCCAGAGAAGTCGCACTGGAACAACAGGCACGCCAGCACGCGGCTGATTTGATCGAAAACACCGATAAGATAGCCGACAATTACAAAGTCGAATTTTCATTGCCAACCAAGCAAACCGACAGTGAAAAAGAAGAACGGCGCGCCAGCAAAGCTTTTCCGAAACCTGACTCTGTCGTTGAAAAGACAAGCGATGGTCAGCACGCCGAAAATGACTCTATCAGTGAAAAGATCGCCGAAGATGGTCGTCAACTCTTTTTACCATTTGCCGGTAAAAAAGGCGTCACCGGCAAATTGCCAAAGCTGCCCGGCAAGTTAAACAGCTTTGCCATATTGGCTTTGCTGCCATTTCTGCCGGCGTTGTTTCTGTTGAATTGGACAGCCGTGCTGATGAAACTGCTGACTGTTTGGAAACTGGTAGTGATTTTTTTGCGAGTCGGTACGGTTACGTTTGGCGGAGGCTTTGTCATGATCCCGCAGATCGAAACCGACATCGTTGACGCTCATCGCTGGATGGATCACCAGACTTTCGCTGACGGCATGGCTTTTGGCCAGATCACTCCCGGGCCGGTGCTGATAACGGCAACCTTCATCGGTTACAAAGTCGCCGGACTTATGGGAGCAACGGCTACAACGATAGCCGCTTTTCTGCCATCGTTTGTGATGACGACGATTGCCGGAGCTTCGCTGAATCGCTTTCGGTCGAACTTCCTGGTGCAATCTTTCCTGGCCGGAGTTGCTCCGGCTGTCGTCGGAATGTTGGCCGCCGCCGGAGTCAGTCTGGCGAAATCCGGCTTAAGCTCGCCGCTCAGTTACGGCGTGGCGACGATGGCTTTTCTGTTGATGCTGCGCGCGAAGCTCAATCCGGTGGTGATTATCTTTGGTTGCGGTTTGGTTCAATGGGCAGTGTCGCGCGGGTTATTTGGGTGATCTTGGCCTGGAGTTTTCGCAAAGTGACGAACTTGGCCACGTTCAGTTGTCAGGAGGAACACATCATGAAGATTTTGCTGTTAATGGCATTTTCAATTGCTCTATTGACTCAACTCGCTGTTGCGTCAGTGCCACAAACTGAAAATCAGCAAGAGCAGATCGTAACCCCACAGACGCGCAATTTGGCAGACAAAGAATTGTTTGCTGTCGTGGAGTTTTCCGGCAATATAGCTTTCTCTTCTGAAGAGCTAGAGGCTGCGCTCTTTTCAGGACACAAAATGCTTAACTGGTGTCAATTCAAAACTTGTAAAGAGTTGTTGTTTCTTCCCGAAGGAACAGAAAATCTGAAAGAGCATCTTGAGCGCGTCCGCTTCTTTCTAGGGAAAAAAGGTTATCTTCGAGCAAGAATCGGCGAGTTAAAGACTGAAAACTTGGGCGAAGACGTCATTAAAGTCCTTGTGCCGATTGAAGAAGGTGCTTGCTACAGAATTGGGCGAATCACTGTTAAAGGCTCACAGGCAATAACTTCTACAGAGATTGTCGAGATTTCAGGACTTCGTTATGGCGAACCAGTCAATGCAGCAACGATTCAGGAGAGGATTTTCAAAGACATAAAAGATGCCTACGCCGACAAAGGTCATATTCAGGCTTCTGTTGATTTTGTTCCTGAGTTTCAGTTGCCGTATCTAACAGCACCTGAAGGATGGGTTGATGTCGCTATTGAATTAGACGAAGGCAGGTTGTTCGCCGTCGAATCAATTGAGTTTGTGGGATTAACGAAAACCGATGAGAGGTCGTTGCGTGATCTTCTGCTGATTCGTGAAGACCAGCCGTACAGCCGACAAAGGCTGAATGAAACGTTGAAGCGTCTCAATCAGTTGGGCATCTTCGAAGAGATCAAAGACAAAGATGTCATCGTCAGAACCTCTGATCGCGGCGCGTCGGTCAAGCTTGAGTTTCAAATCAAGGAGCTCTTGCCACAGAGGTAAAATGCCTGGAGGCCAGTTTGGGATTATCCGTTGAACAACTTGCTGCCTACGAACGCGATGGCTTTTTGGTCGTCGAAAACTTCGCCACGCTGGCGGAGTGCGAAGCCTTGAAGCAACGCGCCGAAGAGTTGGTTGCCGACTTCGATCCGCAAGGCGTGATTTCGATTTTCTCTACGCAAGAACAGACTCGCATCAGCGATGATTACTTTTTGGGATCGGGCGACAAGATTCGATTCTTTTTTGAAGAAGATGCGTTTGCTCCCGATGGCAGTTTGCGCCAGAGCAAGGAGCGTTCTATCAACAAGATCGGCCATGCGCTGCACGATCTGGAACCGGCCTTCGATCAGTTTTCGCGGCGGGCGGAACTGGCCGCGATTGCCTCTGATTTGGGTTTCAGTCAGCCGCTGTTGCTGCAATCAATGTACATCTTCAAACAACCGAACATTGGCGGCGAAGTCACCTGTCATCAGGACGCGACTTTCCTTTTCACCGAACCGATGACTGTCACCGGATTCTGGTTCGCGTTGGAAGACGCCACGCTGGAAAACGGCTGTCTGTGGGCGATTCCCGGCGGCCACAAGCTGGGTTTGAAGAAAAAATTTTCGCGGACGAATGCCACGCCGGAATCTGGTCGCGCAACCAAAATGGAAGTGTTGGACGATTCGCCTTGGCCAGATAATTTGGATGAGTTGCTGGTTCCGCTGGAAGTCAAAGCCGGGACACTGGTTTTGCTGCACGGATTGCTGCCTCATATGAGCCGCGCCAATCGTTCGCCGAAATCTCGGCACGCTTACGCCGTGCATATAGTTGACGGCTCGGCGGACTATCCGACTGACAACTGGTTACGGCGGGAAATACCGGCAAGAGGGTTTTGAATCAGTGCCGCGACCAGCAGGGAGCGGCTGCCAAAGCAAGACCCGCTTGCTACCGCGCGTGGCACTGACCCTATCAAGATGGAACTCAAACTGAAAACCTGCACGGTTCGTATGTGGCGGCAGGGCGATCAGGAATCGCTGACCGTGAACGCCGACAGCTACAAAATCTGGCGCAATGTGCGCGACCGCTTTCCGCATCCTTACACCATCGAAGACGCAGATTACTGGATCGAGATCGCCAGCCAGGAATCTCCACCGACGAATTTCGCCATCGTCGTCGCAGGCAAGGCAGTCGGTGGCATAGGCCTGATTTTCCGCGACGACATCAATCGCTGCCGGGCTGAAATCGGTTACTGGCTGGGCGAAGCTTATTGGGGACGCGGCATTGTCACTGAAGCCGTGCGCGCTATAACCGAATGGGCGTTCGACAATTTCGATCTGGCCAGCATTTACGCCGGAGTCTTGGAATGGAATCCGGCTTCGATGCGCGTGCTGGAAAAGGCCGGTTATAAATTTGAAGCCCGGCTGAGAAAAGCGATGGTCAAAGAAGGCGCGGTAATGGATGAATTTATTTACTCAGTAACGCGAGAAGAGATTGAAAAGTTATGACAGACGAACTGGCGAAGCATTATCTGGAAAACTCAATCACCGAATTCCGGTCAATCAAAAAACTTGCCGAACGCGCGCTGCATCAACTCAATGAAAAAGAATTTTTTGTTGCGATTGATGCTGAAAGCAACAGCATTGCCATTCTGATAAAACACTTGGCGGGCAACATGCGTTCGCGCTGGGTGGACTTCCTGACCAGCGATGGAGAGAAGCCAGACCGCAACCGCGACCAGGAATTTGTTCTTGATGAAGCCACCACTCGCCAGCAGGTGATGGAGTGGTGGGAGCAAGGCTGGCAGTATGTTTTCGACGCGCTTGTACCGCTTCAGCCTGAAGACGTGATGCGGACGGTCGTCATTCGCCACGAACCGCACACCGTTGTCCAAGCGATCAGCCGCCAGACTGCTCATTACGCCACTCACGTTGGCCAGATAGTTTTTCTGGCCAAGCATCTAAAAGGCAGTGACTGGAAAACTCCCAGCGTTCCGCGCGGCAAATCCGAAGAATTCCGCCAAATGATGATCGAACGAATGAAAAATCCGGACGTTCCCAGAACGACTGCGGGCAATGTGCCGAAGATTTAATACCTATACATTTTAAGGAGCACCTCAATGAGCGAACTGGTTACGCTAACCCAAGACGGCGAAGTTGCCGTCATCACCATCAACAATCCTCCCGTCAACGCCCTAAGCCCCGGAGTGCCCGAAGGCATTGCCGAAGCGATTGCCAAAATCGCCGCCGATGATTCGATCAAAGGCGCAGTGATGATTGGCTCTGGCCAGACGTTCATTGCCGGAGCCGACATCAAGGAATTCGGCAAAATCACTTCCGGGCAGCGCAAGGAAGGCATCAACTTTCTGGATGTCATCAAATCCATTGAGGACTGTCCGAAGCCGACGGTCGCCGCCATTCACGGCACTGCGTTTGGCGGAGGCCTGGAAGTGGCGATGGGGTTTCATTACCGCGTCGCCGTGCAATCTGCGCAAGTCGGTCAGCCCGAAGTCAAACTCGGCATCATTCCCGGAGCGGCTGGAACTCAGCGTTTGCCGCGACTTGCTGGCGTAGCCAAAGCCACGCAGATGTGCG
>JAGNMH010000212.1 GCA_017991275.1 Acidobacteriota bacterium | reverse complement strand
TGGCATCAAGCACGGTTTGGGCAAATCCTTGTGGTACGATTTCTCGCTGCAATGGCGCATCGGATTGCGAAGCCGCCATTTCTTTTTCGAGCCTGGTCAGAACCTCGTCAACTTCGCTGAGCGTCGCACTAAGCAACGTCAGCAATTCTTCTTTGCTGATTTGGCAAGGTTCGATGAATTCGCGGTCACGGTCGCGAGCGTCAACTGCGCCTCCAACTCCGGCAATTATCCACTGCCTGACATTTCCGCACAGATGCAAAATCAAATTGCCTGCGCTGTTGCTGGCTTCGTTCGGTCGCCACCAGATTTGTTCGTCCGTGAGTTCGGCCAACGCGGAGCTGATCTTGACAGGATAATCTTCGCGCAGTCGGAACCGCGCGTGCCGCAGAAAAGCCTGAGCGGCTGGCAAAGTAACGACTGGCGGCTCCAGTAAAAATGATCTTCGCGGTTCTTTCATAAGCTACCTCCGAGTAAAACAGTTTGAGCGATTTGCGAGTGTGAAAATGCTGCAATCACACAGCCTAGCCAAACCAAATAGTGATAGGCATAATAGCCGCGTTTTCGGTTGGCGGTTATTTTTTACGAACCAGATACGCTAGAGGGAGTCAATGAGCCAGATTCTCGTAGTTGACGACGATCAAACCTTACATGAATTGATCGAAGGCGCACTCAATGGAGAAGGGCACACTTTGCACCACGCTTTCAGTGGTGGCGAAGGCCTGGAGATGTTGCGAAACGATCAGTTCGATCTGGCGCTGATTGATTACATCATGCCGGAAATGGACGGCGGCGAATTTCTGGAAGAGTTGCGACGCAATCATCCCAACTTGAGGGCAGTGATGATCACCGCCTTCGGGACTCCTGAAGCCGTGTTGGTTGCGATGCGTAAACGAGTCTGCGATTTCCTGGTCAAACCCTTCAGCATTTCCGATCTTAAGATTGCGGTCAGTTCGGCTCTGGGCGATGCAACCCCTATTCAAATCGAAGTCATATCCGCCGAGCCGCATTGGGTTCAGTTGCGTGTGCCCTGCGATCTGGCGGCGGTTCCTATACTGCAAAAACTCCTTACTCAATTAAAAGCCGATTTGCCGGAAGAAACGCGAGAAGCGATGGCTTACGCTTTTCGCGAAATGTTGAATAACGCCATCGAACACGGCGGCAAATTGGACCCGGCAAAGTTTGTCGAAGTGGCTTGCGTACGAACCAAGCGGGCAATCATTTACTGGATAAAAGACCCAGGCGAGGGGTTCAACCCGGCTCAACTTGAGCATGCCGCTGTCAACAACCCGGTCGGAGACCCGTTCCGCCATGTCACTGTGCGCGACGAAAAGGGATTGCGCGCCGGAGGTTTCGGCATACTGATGGTCAATCAACTGGTGGACGAACTGGTTTACAACGAACGCCGCAACGAGCTTATGTTCGTCAAATATCTGGCCTGACACCGCAATGCATCTTGAAACTTTCATTCGCCGAATGCCAAAGGTCGAACTTCACGTTCACCTGGAAGGCTCAATTCAGCCCGAAACCCTGCTTGAACTCGCCCGGCGCAATCAGGTCAAGCTGCCAGCCACAACCGTTGAAGGTTTGCGTCAGTGGTATACATTCACGAATTTCGCGCACTTCATCGAAATTTACCTGACCATTTCATCCTGCATCTGTTCGGCGGAAGACATTGAGTTGATTGCCCGCGAATTCCTGCGCGGTCAGGCAGCACAAAACATTCAGCACAGTGAAGTTACCTTCACCCCATACACGCACTTCAGCTTGAACCGGCGAATCCTTTTTGAAGATCAACTCGCCGCGCTCAGCCGGGCGCGCGACTGGGCGGTTGAAGAATTTGGAATCAACGTCAGTTGGGTGCTGGATATTTCTCGCAACGTTCGCCCGGTGGAACACGGGTTGGTCGTTGCCGATTGGGTAATCGCCGGAAAAGATAACGGGGTTGTCGCTTTGGGTTTGGGCGGGCCGGAAATCGGTCATCCGCCGGAATTGTTTGCGGAGGCTTTTGACCGCGTTAGAGCGGCGGGTTTGGCCAGCGTGCCTCACGCAGGTGAGACTGTCGGCGCTGAAAGCGTGCGAAACGCGCTGAAGATTTTGGGGGCGCAAAGAATCGGCCACGGAGTGCGTTGTTTGGAAGATGCTGATCTGGTTGCTGAACTGCGGGAGCGACAAATCCCGCTGGAAGTGTGTCCGACCAGTAATGTCTGTCTGGGCGTAGCCGCTTCACTTGCCGAACATCCGTTACCGCAATTGCTGGAGGCAGGGCTTTACGTGACCATCAACTCCGACGATCCGCCTATGTTCAACACTACGCTAACCGATGAATACCTGAAGATTACCGATGCATTTGGTTTTGGCGTCGAAACAATCGAGCGACTGGTCATCAACGCCGTGCGCGCCAGTCTGTTGCCAGAATCAGCATGCACGGCGTTGGAAGAAAAATTTGGACGTGAGTTTGCTGCCTTAAGGTTTGGCTGATTCCTTGTTAAAAATCAGAGTGGTTTCGTCCCAACCAGCCAACAAATTGACCGTGCGCTTTATTTTCAAAACTTTTCCGCCTTCGGTTAATTCCCAGTTCTCTTTGACGTAGGAAGTAAATTGATTGCCTTGAACTTCAAAGTCGCGTTCCAGGTGAATTTCCATGGCTTGATCGTCTTTTTTCAAAATAGCTCGGCGTCTGACCTTGCCTGGGGTTAATCCGCTGACTTCTCTGACCATTTCCTTCCCATCCAGATTGCAAGAAAAGCGTCTAAAGACGGTTGCCAAAGCACGGCCACGGGCAATAACAATCCGGTTGCCTCCGGTGTGAGCATCTCCGACGCCGCCTCCGACTGAACCCGTGCTGCTGCCTCCACCGGCAATGGCTGTGTTAATGGCATTTTGTGCGCTGGTATGTTGAGGAGCTTTGTTCGGGTCGTGTCCGGGTGCAGGGTCAAGACTTCCTTCGACCTTGGATTCCACTGTAATTTGCTTACCGTCCTGTTTGACCACCAAATGATAACTTTTTAGATCATCCGGCAAGTCGTGGGTCTTTTTTGTATCCAGCACCCACGTGCCTGAAAAATCCGACTTGGTCTGGGCAGCAGCGACAATACCGAAGCCAGCCAGCATCACGCTGCAAAGAGTGGAAATGGCTATGTTTCTTTTCATAGCTTGCCTCCTGTTTGTTCGACAGTTTATAGAAATCGCGGAATGTTTTTTGTTGTGGCCGATTGTAACGCTTGCTCAACGATTAGTCACTCGCTGAGCAGCAGTAGCATTTTGTAGCCCACAGTGTGATTGGCCAGCAAAGCAAAAGGAGCGGCCCGACGACCGCTCCTTTTGCTTTGTGAATTGAGCTTCGATTTTTCGGTTACTGATCCTGTTCGTTGCCAGTTTGTCCGGCTTGAGGCGGCCTTCCGCTTCTAGGCGAGCTGCGGCCAACATGTAAATGGTCGTAATTTAGCGCCGCGTTGAACAGCAATGAAAAACTACCGTGCGTTTCGTGTCGCCACATCGGATTATTGGCGAACATTACAACGTGGCCTTTACCGACCGGCACATCCAGCACGGCCGGTTTGCCAGCCAGTTCCGATCCGCCCGCCAGCATGCCGCTGACCAACAAATCCTTCTCATCGGCGAAGCGCAAAACGATGCGTGGACGCATTTCCGGCGGCGGCTGATTGGCAGCCAGGGCTTCACGTACTGCTGCCGGGACTCCGTCATCGCCCGGTTGCGGAGCTTGCGTTGCCATAGGTCTGCGACCTTGAATCACATCGGGATCGGTCAAACTGCCGCGTCCGCTTGGACGGCCCTGTTGACCGCCACCGCCACGACCGCCGCCACCGAATCCACCCAAGCCGCCGCCAGCTTGCAACAGAGGGGCTTGATTGAAGTAAACGGCCAGCTTTTCGTCGTACCCATAAGCAATCGGGCTTTTCCGATCTGCGAAGCTGGCATTCATGATCGAGCCGCGTGCATTCAATGCGCGAGCATCCTGAATCGAAACGCCTTCGGTGATGCCGAAATCAATCGGAATGGAAGCATTCGACCCAACGGTCACAAACAAGCCGCCGCCTTCGATGAACTTCTGCAGGTTGGCGACGCCGATGATGCCCATGCCTCCGCGCATATCGGCTGTCGTGTCTGGCGACTGGCCCATATTCGGCGTCAAGTCCGATTTCTGCCACGGAATGGGTGAATCCTTTTCGCCGCGATCGGGAATGCCGCGCACCAGAGATTGCGCGCTGCCGCCGACCAGCCCCCAAATGATTACATCCCATTTGTCGCGCAGGTTTGCCGTCTGGCCAATGACCTGATCGGATATGTAATCGTACGGAATGCCCAGCCGGTCAAATTCGACGCGATACCATCCTTCGTTCTGAGTGTTCGTCCAGGTATGAACCAGCGCGATGCGCGGAACGGCCAGCGCGTGTTGAGCCACTTTCGGCAATTCGTCCACGGCGTTTGCGGTTAGGCCGAGCGCCGTCACTTCTTGTCGCAAACGCGCATCCAGATCATTGCCTTCAGCTTTTATGATGAACGAACCGGCGTTGAAGGCGCGTTCGCCAATTTTGAAAGTGTCTTCGGCGGCGTTCATCTTCACATCTTTCAGCCGGAAACGGAGCTGCGCCAGAGCGCTTTCCGCCGTGTGGTTGATGACGTAACCGGCCTTGCCCGTGCCAGCAATCTTGCCGGTGACTTTCGCCATTCCATTGATCAACGTCATCGGCGCGTCCAGGACTTTTTCATCTTTGACGCGAACGGTTTTGACGTTGCGCAGTGGCCCAAGCGTCCAGCCGGTGTCGTCATAAGGACGCGGATCGTTGACGTTGTAATACTGCGTGTCGAGCAGCATATCGGCCATACGCGAATAAGGCTGATCCATACGCACGACGTAGCTGCCCGCCGGGAATTTGCCGTCTTTAGTTTCAATTTCCTTGTCGGCTTTGTGGACTTCGCAACCTTGCATCTTCAGCAGGTTGACCAGATCGGCGGCTTCGGTTGGACGAGTATCGTCGCCAGGCAAAACCCAGGCCGCAGGGCCTTCGGTGCGAGCTTTGGCGACTGATCGTTTGCTCTTCAGGTAAAAGTTGTTGAGGTATTTTTCCTTGTTGTTCGAAACGTGATTCATGGCCAGCAGAATCGCGCTCTGTTGCAGGTTGATATTGTTTCGGATTGACCAGTTCACACGTGGCAGCGGCGGATTCGGGCGATACCATTCGCGAGTGGATTGACCCGTAGTCGTAATCACTCGCGTGTCTGCGCCGCCATTGCCCTGAGTTTCGTAAAACCGGCCAATCGAGTTGTGTCCGTTGGCGACGTAAAACATGTAGTTCGGCGCCCAGCCATCGTAAAAGCCGTGTGTCCACACGCCGGGTACTCCGCGCTTGGTCATCTCTTCGATCTCGTGATAGGCCAGCGATTGCCATTCATCAATCACGATCGGGTCAAGCCAGGCATTGTATGGACCTGTGCCGGTAGAGGTGTAAAGGAACGATTGCGATTCATGCAGGTCGTGCAGCACCGTCGGATGGAAATCAAGGAACGCCGCCATCTGATTGCGCGTCAGCGCCAACGCCATTCCCAGCGAATCGCGGTTGTTGTCGTGTGCGACGTATTTGCCCCAATATAACAACGAAGGCGCGCGTTTACCTTCGTTCGCTTTTCGCCAGTTATAGAGGTCAACCATCATGTCGCGCCCGTCAACTTCCAGCGTAGGCGTAATCAACACGATCACGTTTTTGCGAATCTGCTGGATGAAGGGCGTTTCTTCGACAGCCAGCCTGTAAGCCATTTCCATCAACATTTCAGGGCTGCCGGTTTCGGGCGAATGAATCGAACCCGAAGCCCAGTAAATCGCCTTGCCTTCGCCAATCAGTTTTTTTGCTTCTTCGTCGTTGGTTCGGCGAGGATCGGCCAGCCTGGCGGTGATTTCCTTGTATTTGGCCAGATTGGCAAGTGAAGCTTCATCGCCGACGGCAATCAACAATTGTTCGCGGCCAAGCTCGCTCTTTTCCGGCGCGGTAAAAACCTTGACGCGCGGCGTGGATTTTTCCAGTTCGCGGTAATAACGATACTGGTCTTTTGTGTAAGTAAGCTTGTTCGGCGTGCCCACCGGATAGCCCAGCACTTTGGCGGGCGTAGGCACTTTGTCCGATGCCGGCAGATGATCAACGAACTCGGTCAGGAAGAACTTTTCGGTCGTGTTTTTGAGAATTGATTCAGTGTATTCCTTATCAATCTGCTGTGGCTGAACCTGCGCTGACACCTGAGAAGTTTTGGCGACGGGTGTCTGAGCAGTTTTTTTTGCCGTCTGAGCAAAAGCCGGATTGGCTATGAGCGAAACTAGCAAACCGAACAGCGCAAAATGCGCTACGGCGCTTCGCAACTTGAATGGCGAGCGAGTCATAACTGGCCTCCGATTGAAATGCTGTCACGAATTTCGCGCCAAGAACTGCGCGATTGATGAGTTCAATGGTTCAGACGGGCGGCAGTATCCTGCGGTTACGAGCTTTAGACAAGTTTGCTCTCAGCAATTCTCGGTTAAGTGCGAATTCGTTGTGAGAGTGCGACTGTAGCCGCGCAGGTAAAACCGTAGAAAAATTGACAGGCGTCGGGTTTCATGGATGCCCTCACTTTTAGGCTGGTATCGCGGTGAGTTTTCTGCGGAGGTAGTGGACATATTCCGGTGGGAGCGGTGTGGCCGACACTTCTTCCAGCAGCGGCACGAAGTAGTGCAGTGAGCAAATCGGCGGGAGTGGCGGCAGTGAAGGGTCGCGTAAGCTGCGACGCGCTACTGCCACAAGCATGACGTTTTCGACGAACGTCCAGACCAACGGTTGCGCGCGCCGCACCAACGGCAAACGAGCGCGCCGAGCGCCGCCAGACAGGGCCGTGAACTCGCAGGTCAGCGCCAGGCGGACAAACCCACGATGCCTGAAACGACTGCGGCTTGAGAAGCATGATCCGTCACGTTTTCTTCGTTGGAGAGGTGGCTGCGGGAAATTGAAGGTGGTTCGGCAAGCGGCGCCTTCTGTGCTTGAAGATTCCTCCGCGTCATTGCCGTGTTGATGCCGAACTCATCAATGAAGGCCAATTTCCCTACCGGGAGCCTTTTCTGTTTCTTTTCGAACTTGGCTCGTTCAATCGGATCGGCTTCTGTCGCTCGGATGGACTTTTTTTCCGCGACAGATTGAGATTGTCCAGGCCGCGCCAGATCGTCGTGACACTGACCGCGACACGAGCCTGTTTTTTCATTTGCTCACGCAATTCGTCCAGCGTTGCATCGGGAGATTTTGCCACCAGGTCTGACAAGACCGATAAATGCTGTTCTTTCAACCTTGCATCCGCGCCGCCGCCGTGGGCAGAGGGGCGATGTCACCGCGCTCACGTTTCTGGCGCAACAGTTTATAAAGGATTCGTGAACGCCGAACAGCTTGGCGATCTCACGCTTTGGTTGATCATTGCGCTCTACGGCAATAATTATTCGTGTTCGGATATCTAAGGAGTAAGCAATGACGGTATTCGACTTTACTTCGTCTACTCATTCAATGAAAAACCGCTGTAACGAAAATTTGCGGGAAAATTGAACCAATTAATCGAAGGCTGTGCAAATTGAAATCTCACGCAAAGCCGCGAAGGCGCAAAGAAACCAAGAAGAGAAAGATGGCTTGTTTTCTTTTCCTTCTTGGCGACTTTGCGACTTGGCGTGAACTGATTGATTCCATTGAAGATCAATTTGCACAGGCTTCAGTTAGCTGCACCGGTTAGGTGTTTTCATCTGAACCAGCAAATAACTTCCTTCTTGACGCTCGTTTACGAAGCCGAATAAGATGCCCTCGCCCTTGAAAACACGAAAGGTCGTTTTCTCACCAACCCAATTTGATCTTTCGAGTCTCATTTACACCGTTCTTCTCTCATAGCCCCAAACCAGCCCCGTCACTTCTGAAGCTTTGTTTCGCCCGAAGTGTCTTTTTTGGATCATCCGACCCCGAATTCTCCCATCGCTGATTTCCCTCAATCTAAAAATTTAAGCCGACACGCGCCAAAGTGCGGTGAAAAGCATGGCCATTCCGCCTAAAGGCGGGACTACGAACTTTTTGAGGAGATGATCGTGAAAACAGAACTCGACAACCAAGCAGACGACAATCATTTAGCCGGTCACAGCCGCCGCCGTTTTTTGCGCGGAGTCGCGGGCACTGCGGTTTTAACAGTTGCCGCCGCCAAAACTTCGATGGCGCAATCACCAGTTTCAGCACAAACGCCAGCAGGCGACAGGCA
>JAGNMH010000211.1 GCA_017991275.1 Acidobacteriota bacterium | reverse complement strand
TTCAATTCTTCCGCGAATGTGACGAAGCGGGCATCAGGACGATTTACTGTCAGGCTGTCCCTGATGAAGGCCTGGGCTTGGCCGTGATGGATCGAATACGCCGGGCGGCGCATGAGTGAGGAATAGTTCTTATGGCCACAGTTCGCTCATTTTTTCGGCTGCGATGTTTCGTCCGCAAAGTAAGACCACGCAACGCTGGCCAGCGAATCTTTGGCGTTCTTTTAACAGTGCAGCCATTGCCACACCGGCTGCGCCTTCGACAATCCAGCGCTCCTGTTCGGCCAGCATTCGCATTGACCGTTTGATTTCTTCTTCTGAAACCAGCACGTGCTCGTCAATCAGCCGCTGGCACATTTCAAAAGTAATCGTGTCTGCCTCCAATCCGCCGGATGTGCTGTCGCTGATAGTAGGTTTTTCCGGGCAATCAAAAATCCGTCCGGCTTTCATGGATTCAAACATGACCGGCGAGTTTTCAGGCCAACAACCTACGATTCGCGTTCTAGGGCTGACGGCTTTCAGGTAAGTGGCGATGCCTGAAATCAAACCGCCGCCGCCGACGGTGATAAACACCGCGTCAATTTCATCCAACTGATGATGCAACTCAACGCCAATGGTTCCCTGACCGGCTACGACATGAGCGTCGTTGTAGGGCGAGATAAAGATTTTCCCGGTTTCTTCGGCTGTCTGGCGAGCTTTCAACTCCGCTTCCAGCGGGTCTTCGCCAAAAAAGACTGGTTCGCCTCCCAGCAAGCGAATCAAACTCAGCTTGGCTTCTGAAACTCCGTGCCGCATGAAAACCTGCGGAACAATGCCGACCTGTCGCGAGGCGTAACAAACCGCTATGCCGTGATTTCCGTTTGAAGCGGTAATGACTCCACGTCCTAATTCCTCAGGAGTCAGCGACAAAATCCTGTTTGCCGCGCCACGCAGCTTGAAAGAGCCTGTGTATTGAGTCTGTTCCAGTTTCAGCCAGATGTCGCATCCGGCCAGATCGCTCAAACGAAACGAAGGGTCGAGCGAAGTTTTGACTATGAACGGACGGATTCGATTTTCAGCTTGAATTACGTCAGTGGGTGAAATCATAAGTCATTCGTTGGTTGGGATTAGTTTGCCGTCAACGCCTTGTTTGAAAGTTTCGACCTTACCGCCAGCTCGCCACTTTTTCACCAGCCGCGCCGCGCTGGTGTTCTCCGCGTGGCCTTGCATCAGAAACAGCCCGGCGCTTTGCACCTGCACGGCGAACAGGTGAAACGGCAGACCTTCGGGACTCCATCCGATCTTCTTTTTCAGTTCATCGCAATAAAGCTGGCGCTCGGCTTCATCCTGAACATTACGGGCCAGGCCGTTTACTTTGAACTCGCCTTCGGGGACGTTTTTGTCGCTGATGACGTTGTGAATTGCGCAGCGTCCGTCGCGCAACAGGTCTTGGGCCTTGAAAGTATCAGGCATCATTCCCAGATAAAGCTCGTCGCCAGCAAGCAGCGGCTCGACTGGACTGATGCGCGGCGAACCGTCCTTGCGAATCGAACCGACCATCACAACGCCGACTCGTTCAAACAGTTTTTCGCCCGCTTCGGCCAGTTCCGGCGCAGCAAGCTTGAACTCGTTCCAGTTCATCGTTGAATCCTCCTGAAGTTCGTAGTCCCGCCTTCAGGCGGAACGGTGGCGTATTCAAGACAACCGAAGGGCAATTCATTCAAGCGCATTCCGCCTAAAGGCGGGACTACATGCTTTTTTATCCACTTCGAGCGGGGCATTTTACTTCTTTCCACTCGCCGGGTTGCAACCGGCCAAGTTCCCAATCGCCGATTCTTTCGCGGATCAACCTCAATGTCGGATGCCCGACTGCCGCAGTCATTCGGCGGACTTGCCGGTTACGGCCTTCGGTGATTGTCATCCTCAGCCAGGCCGTTGGAACTGTTTTGCGTTCACGAATCGGAGGCACGCGCGGCCACAAATTCGGTTCGTCAATCAATTCAACTTTTGCCGGAAGAGTCATTCCGTCATTTAGCTTCACGCCCGCAACCAGTCGTTTCAAAGTTTGATCGTCAGGCATTCGTTCAACCTGAACCAGATAAGTTTTGGAAAGTTTGTGTTTCGGGTCGGCAATCAAATGCTGAAGCCAGCCCGCGTTGGTCAACAGCAACAATCCTTCGCTGTCGAAATCCAAGCGCCCGGCGGCATAAACGTCCGGCACTTTGATGAAATCAGCCAGAGTCGCGCGTCCGCCATCGTCCGTGAACTGGCACATGACCTGAAACGGTTTGTTGAAGAGAATCAGCCGATCCATAGAAAAATTCGCAGTGCGAAGCTTGAAGCTAATCTGTGTCGCGCGAACTGTCCAGCTTCCCACCGAAGCCAAGAAAAATTATTATGCGGCTGGAACTTCGGCTTTGATCCGGAGTCTAAAAGGCTGTCACCAAAATTGAAGCTGCGGTGCTTGTGCCGAAGCGAAACCGACCGACCCATTTGAAGAAGTGGCCATGCCAGTGCAAAAGTTGCCGGTGAACTATATCGCCGAGCAATATAGAAGGCCACATAAGGAGCTTGGGCGTGATGCTGGTAGAAAAAGAGGCATTGCTGGTTGCCGGACTGGAAGAGTTCGGAGTGGCGGAAAGAGCGACGGAACAAGAAGTTCCGCGCGCCGCTCAAGCCTGCCTTTACGAAACCAGACTGATTGCCAGGCTCAAAGCGGGAGAAATGTCTGCGTTCGATGAGTTGGTCGAAGAGTATCAATCGTTGATTTACGCGCTCTCGTTTCGGATTTTGGGTGATGCTGAAGACGCGCGCGATGCGGCTCAGGAAACGTTTTTGAAAGTTTATCGCCACTTTGCAAGGTTTCGAGGCGACGCCAGTTTGAAAACCTGGATTTGCCGCATTGCCATCAATCAGGCTTACAGCACTCAGCGTTGGTGGCGCCGGCGGCATCGCAGCAACACGGCTTCGCTGGATGCTCCGTTGGGGTTGAACTCCGACGACGATCGTTCGCTGGCAGATAGTTTGGAAAGCGACGCCATTTCGCCGGAGGCCGAGACCTTGTCCCGCGAGCGCAGTCGGCGAATCGAATCGGGTTTATCCGAGTTGAAAAAAGATTTTCGCGTCGCGGTCATGCTGCGCGACATTGAAGGGTTGAGTTACGAGGAAATTGCCTACGTCACAGAAGTTTCAGTGGGCACGGTCAAATCGCGCATCGCTCGCGGGCGCGATATGTTGCGCGAAGCGGTACAGGACGCGGACAGGTAGTAAAGGAGTAGAAAGGGAGAAGAAATAATACCGGCACACATCATAAGCCGGAGATATTTCAGGCGGCGGTGCTCATCGTGAGCGCTTTTTTCGACGCTCATAGCCGATGGGTCGGCGAAATTGAGACGAACTGAAGATGGGTAGCAACAACCGGTTTTTGGTTCATTTAACAACGCGCTCACGATGAGCAGCGCCGCTTGAAAAAACGATTTGGGATTTTAAGACCATGATTTGCCAGGATTTTCCATTGCTATATTCCGCTCAGCTTGACGGTCAGGCTGATGAACGCGAACAGTTGGCGTTGCAGAAACATTTGCGCCAGTGCGCCAATTGCCGTCGCAGCGCCGCCGAATTGCGCGGCTTGCTTTCCGAGTTGCAAGCTCTGGAAAGGCCGAAATCACGAAGCAACAGCAAGGCGAAAATTGAGCTGACTACGCAAATTCAATCTGCTTTGCGAGTCGAAGCGCGCGCTCACGAACGAGTTAAACGTAGTCGCGCCGAACTGATAGAAATCTGGCGCACACGATTATTTTCACAGGGCATCGGAGCGGTTGTTTCGGTGGCGATGTTTATCATCACGTTGGCTGGGGTCATGCAACCTGCTTATCGCACTCTCGCTTTGGCCGACGCCCTAAGAGAAGTTCTGATCGGTGGAGAAACCGAACCGGAGTTAACCGACACCGGAATTCAGTTCAGAATGGCCATTTTTCAGCCGCCGCCGCCGCCGGTTTTCATCCCGTCCGGCGAACTGTTGAACCTGGGCGCGAGCCTTTCCGAAGGCGACGAAGTTATTGTCACGCTCAAAGTTCGCAAGGACGGACGGGCTTCAATCAACGAAATGGTCACGCCGACCGATCAGGCCACGGTGACCAAGTTTTCAACCGCGATTACGCAACAGGCGAGCTTTCAGGCTACTCCTCGCCGACAGGCCACCAGCCCCGAAGCGGTGCTCATTCTCAGCAAGATTGACATCAAAGCCAGCATCTCCGGCTAAGCTGGCCAATTCAACAAAAGTTTAAGGCAGTCCCATCGCCTACTTGTTCACGCGAACAATTGGCAGGGACTCCTTTATCCAAAAAACGAAATAACTGCGGCTATAAGCCGGGGCACTGAAGTGTGTCCAAAAGAAAGAGGTTCAAGATGAAAGAAAAGAACAACACTGCAACTCCGTTTATCAATGTCACTCCGCTGATTGATGTGCTGCTGGTGCTGCTGATTATTTTTATGGTCATCAGCCCGACCAGACCCGCCCGCTTTGAAGCCAAAATACCTGAAAAAGCTCCGCCGCAAAGCGAAAGCGTGAACAAGTTCAGTCTGGTTGTCACTGTCAACAACGTAGGCAGCTATCAATTGAATTCTCAACCCGCCGCGACACTGGCCGACCTGGATGCGTTGTTGCATCGCGCCTTGGATGGACGCCCGCAGGATTTGAAAGCTGTGTTTTTGAAAGCTCCGCGCGGGCTGCATTACGGCGAAGTCGTCAAAGTCGTTGACGTGATGAAAGCCGCCGGAACGACTCCAATTGGTTTGCAAATCGAGAGTCTGAATTGAGGCAAGCGGCGATTTTTCTGCGAGTTCCAAATCTCAAACTTCAGGTTTGAAATCCGCACTTAACGAAATCCATCGGCTGATCGTCTTAACCAAGCTGCGAACTGTTGCGCGCAGCCAAGCAAGGAGAAAACTATGTTCGACATATTGGTTGAATCATCGAAACGAAAGAACGGTAAACGCGCCAGCCGTTACTTTGTCGTGACCACGGCGATTTACGCGGTTGCGCTGCTGGCGATCGGCATAGGAACCATCGTCAGCCTAAGCCCGGCGTTGGCCGAAGAATACAATTTGGCGGCAATGCTTGTTCCTCCGGTTCCGAGCGCGCCATCAGCGCCGCAACCGGTTGCCAGACTACAAAACAATGTCAGAGCGGACGCTCCGTTGGACATTTTTGTTCCGCCAACCAAACCAACTGTCATTCCTGATGTGGACAAGATCACTGACTACGCCAAGCAGCCACGACTGCGACCTGGGACTCCTGGGTTACCGCCGGGCCTTGGCGATCCCAGCGGCTGTATTGGCTGCAAGGTGACCAATGATGAGATGGCACCGCCCAAGCCTCCACCGCCGCTAGTGAAATCTGAATCTCCAAAGCCTGAAGCCAAACCGGCAAGCACGACCAAAGTTTCAGAAGGCGTGTTGCAAGGCAGCGCGATAAAGAAACAAGTGCCGGTTTACACGGCAATCGCCAAAGCCGCTCATGCGTCAGGAATGGTTCAAGTCGTGGTGACGATTTCAGAAGAAGGCAGAGTGTTGGACGCTCAGGTCATCAACGGTCATCCGCTGTTGCGCCAGTCAGCGGTTGACGCCGCCAGGCAGTGGATTTTTACTCCGACCAAACTCAGCAATGTTCCGGTCAAAGTGCAGGGCGTGTTGAGTTTCAACTTCGTGCTTCAGTAACTGGCTGTTTGGTTTGCGGCTTTGCCGCCTGGTGTGCGGAAGTGGCTTTGCCCTTCCGCACATCGCAGTTGTCTTTTCGGGCTATGCCCGTGTGTCATTGCGAATTAAAGTCGGTTGCGCGCCTAAAGGCTTCGACGACTTTGCCATCCTTTTTGGTTCCTCGGCCTTTCAGATACTCCACCAGCTTTTCCAACTCTTTCGCATCCCAATCCGGGCGGTACTTGTTGATCGAAGGTTCAAACTGGCTGACATGTTTGGTGATAGCTTTGATTTTCTGGTCAACGGTGTCTGTGATGTCTACCCAGTAATTGGCTTCGGTGGCGGCGTAATAAAACATCATCAGCGGCACTTTGTAAGGCTTCAAGCCGTCCACCAGCAGATGTTCTGGATAGTACAAATGGAACTCTGCTGCGCGAATGGCGTCCGCGGTGTTGAACCCGCCCATACGGTGATCGCTCTTGTGCCAGCGTTCGTACCATTCGCCGGGGTCAACGCTGAAAACCACGTCGGGGCGATATTGGCGAATCAGTTTTGTCGCCTGACCACACAGAGCTTTCGGTTCGGCATACTCCAGTTCGCCGTCGTTGTAACCCATCCAGATCAGGTTGGCTTTGGGAACGCCTATGACTTCCATCGCGGCTTCCTCTTCGGCTTTGCGAATGCGGGCCAGCCGCTCGCTGGTCATTTCCAGGTCGAACGAACCTTTGTTGTCGTTGGTGTATATCACCACGATGATCTTGTTTCCGTTTTTAGCCAGCAAAGACAACGTGCCTCCGCAACCAAACACATCATCGTCAGGATGCGGCGTAAATACCATCACGGTTTTGCCTTTCCATTGTTCAATGCGTTCTTGCGCTTGAGCGGCGAAAGCAAAGAGCATCAACGCAACTAAGGCCCAGCCAAATCTTTTCATTTCATTTTCCTCTTCGTGTTTTCTTCGAGTGCCTTCGTGGGAGAAACAATCAGGGCTGTTCGGGTTTGTCTTTCAGCTTTCCCAAAATGCGGTAAATATGAATCAATCCGCGATCAACCATTCGTTCGCCAGCACCGACTTCGACGCGTGTCACCAGCGTGTTTCCGCCGTAACCGCCCGCCACCGCCGCACTGATCGTGGGGAAGTAGCCGTAATAGCCATTCGTGTAGCCAGTCATAAACGTCGTCGGAATCGGCGAACGAGATTTAAGCAGCAACTGCAAACCTACGAAAGGTTCGCCCGGCAATCCAACCAAAGCGATTTGTTTGTTGATAACCAGCGTAGTCACAGATGCGACGATTTCCGGCGTGATGTAACGTTGATAGCGTTTGGCCATCGCAGGCGGAAACGCCAGATTGAGCATTTGCCGCATCGAATCCAAATCCCAACGATTGCGAAAACGAATCTCTTCGCTGAGGAAGGCGACTTCGGGTGTGGCGGCGATTTCGGGTTTGATTGTCTTGGCGACGCGAACGACTTCGCGGCCAAGCTGTTCGCCGATTTCTATCTTGATGGCGTCGGCGTTTTCCGCCAGCGGAGTTTTATCCATCATTGGATTGATGTCGCCGGGCGCGCCTTGCAGAAAGAAGCAGATTGGTTTCTGGTCAAAGCTGGCTTCAACCAGTCTAGCCATCGCGCCTGGATAGTCCGCTGAGTAGCGCAAATTGTCCGGCCCGAAAATCACAGGGTGACAGGCGTAATTCACCAGAATCGCCATTGGATTGCCCTGAGCGTCATCAACGCGAATGACTCCAACCGTCGGATCAAGCGTCCCGGAGTTTTGGCCAGTTTGCTGGCCGGTGCTGTTGCGCCAGAGCATTTTGACCGAACCGTCTGATTGAATGACTCTGCGATTGTGGCCGATGAATGTTTGGCCAAGCCCAACTCCGATGCGAGCAGGCTTTAGTTTTGAAACGGCTTCGCCGATTGAGTCGGCGATTTTTTCCAGCGATTGCTGTTCCCACTCCGGCACTCCGTCGTCGTAACTGTCGTCAATCACCGGGCCGGAATGCGTGTGCGAAGCGATCAACATGACTTCGGCGACTGCATGCTGGCGGCGAGCTTTGTCGCGCAGCCACGCAATCTGCGGCGGCCCGAAGCTGCGCCCAAGATCAAGCGTGATGACGGCAACGCTTTGCCGTCCGTCGTCCAACACCAGCACGCGAGCAAACAGCGGATCGAGTTTGCCATTCGCCGGGCCGGAACGATCAAAGTAACCCCATAATTCCACGCCCGTTGGTGGCGTGATGTCTACGCGAGAAACTCCGGCGCGCAGGCTTTGTGCGTTGCCAGCAATCGCCAGCACACACAACAGAATCATCAACAGAACAATACGACGCATAAATTTTCTCCCGATCAAAAGCTCGGCGACTTTTTCAGCTTCCCCATCAAAGTGAACAGGTTGACGACATGGTGATCAACCATTGCTTCGCCAGCGCCGACTTCGATGTTGGTGCTGGAATTGGCTCCGTAACCGCCTTCGCTGGCGGCGCGAATCGTAGGCACATAGCCAATCCATTCGCCGCCCGCGCTGAACGTGTAGCCGAACAAAAAAGTGTTGGTCACTTCCGACTTGTCGCGCAATGCGATCTGCAAA
>JAGNMH010000210.1 GCA_017991275.1 Acidobacteriota bacterium | reverse complement strand
GGCTGGCGAGACGATTTGAAAGCCTTCGTCATCAGCGAAAGCCGCCGCAAATACAACGCCTTTTTCGGATGCCCGGCTGCAACTCGTGGAGTCTCAACGCCTGCTCATCAACTTGCAGACGGAGCTTTGCGTTTTGACATCAGGATTGATCCCCAAACAGCCAAACAAAGTTATTACCCGCTGATCGTCGCTGCGGGCTTCAATGGCCGGCAGCCGGTGATTGATCTTTACAACCGACTGGCTTCAACCGTCGCAGAGCAATACCAAAAGACTTTCAACCATTACCGCCGATTGCGCGACGAAATGCTCAGCGTTGAAACTCCGGACCAGAAAATCAATCTGGCGTTTGAATGGGCAAAAGCTGCGATGGACAAAGGGATGGTTGAAAACCCAGACCTCGGATTGGGTTTGGTTGCCGGTTGGGGAGCCACTGGCAACGGCGCGCGCCCTGGCTTCGGATGGTTTTTTGGCGGAGATGCGGCGATCAATTCTTATGCGATGACTGGTTACGGCGACTTCGATTCAATGCGCGCTGAGTTCAAATTTCTGGCGAAATTCCAGCGAGCGGACGGCAAGATCACTCACGAAATTTCTCAAGCCGCCGGGATGATCAAATGGTTTGAAGAGTTCCCTTACGCTTATTACCACGCCGACACGACGCCGTTTTACATCGCAGCCGTTTATAACCTTTACCGCCAAAGCGGCGACAAAAAAATGGTCGAAGAGTTATGGCCGACGCTCAGGAAAGCCTACGACTTTTGCATCGCCAACGATTCGGACGGAGATGGCATTCTTGAAAACTCTCTGGCCGGGCTTGGCGCGTCTGAACTAGGTTCTTTACTCGAAAACCTTCATCAAGACATTTATCTGGCGGCAACAAACCTGGAAGCTTCGCTGGCAATGCGCGAACTGGCGACGTTGATGAACGACAAAACTCTGAGCGATTTGGCCGACCAGAAATACCAGCGAGCATTTGCGGCAATCAACGAACTCTACTGGAACCCTCAGACCAAACGTTACGCTTACGCGCTGACCAAAACCGGCAAGCAAAACGACGAAGTCACGGCCTGGGCGTCGGTTCCGATGATGTTCGGCCAACTTGACGCCAAACGAGTCAGCGAAACGATTAATGGTTTAAGCTCGTCAGCCATCAGCACAGACTGGGGGACGAGAATGTTGGCCAACACCAGCCCGGCTTACGATCCGATTGCCTACAACAACGGCGGAGTCTGGCCTTTCCTGACTGGCTTTGTGACTTGCGCTGAGTACGAATACCGTCGCCCGCATTCCGGCTTCGCTCACCTTCAACAACTGGCAAATCTGGGGCTGGATCATTCACTCGGCTATCACCCTGAAATTGTTTCGGGTGATTTTTACCGTCCGCTGGACGAATCCGTGCCGCATCAACTGTTTTCAACCGGAATGGTTATCACGCCATTCATCCGCGGCTTGCTGGGTTTGCGAGCCGATGCATCGAAGCAGACTCTGCGCATCGCGCCGCAGCTTCCTGCCGCCTGGGATTCATTGAAAGTCAAAAACTACCGAATCGGTTCCAGTCGCGTGACGATTTCCACTCAGCGAACGCAAAGTTCAAGTGTCAGATTCGAGATCGAAAAACCGGACGACACGGAATTGAAACTTCAAATGGCTCCGGCGCTTCCGGCTCTGGCCAAAGTCACTCGCGTTACGGTTGACGGCAAGTCGGCCAAATTCACACAGGCGTTTTTTGGAGCCAATTCCGCCTGTCAATTTGATGCCCTGCTCAAACGGCGAACCGTAGTCGAGATCACGATCAAAGATGGAATCGAATTCGATGTGCCGACTCCGGCAACTCAACTTGGCGAACGAACAAAGTCGTTGAAAGTACTGGAGGTCACGACGCCAACTTCAACTCGTATGAATTTGAAACTGGAAGGTTTGGCCGGACACAGTTACCTGCTCCGCTTTCGCGAAGGAATGACCATACAAACAGTTCAAGGCGGCACGCTTAAAGGCGACGACAACGGCTGGAAGTTGGTTCAAATTTCGTTTCCGTCTTCCGGTAACAACGACAATTATCAAACCGCCACAGTGGAAATAAGCCTGAAAGAGTCCGGTAAATCCAAGGAAAAGAAGAAGAGACGATGACGAAAATAACCGAACCTGTTGTCAAACGCCGCTGGGCGCGCGGCAAAGTTATTTTCGTGTCGTTGTTTGTTGTTGGGCTTTTGTTGGCTGTTTATGCTTTCGCGATTGAACCGAACCGGCTGGTTATGCGTGAAACTGCGATCAACCTGCCGGATTGGCCAGCGGAGTTCAAAGGCTTGCGTGTTGCGGCGATTTCAGACATTCATGCCGGAGCGCCACACATCAACCTCGACAAGATTCGCCAACTGGTAGAGATGACCAACGCCCAGCAGCCGGATTTGATTTTGCTGGCCGGCGATTTCGTGATTCAGGGCGTGATCGGCGGCAAAGCCATCAAGCCTGAAACTTTTGCCGCCGAACTGAAAAACCTGAAAGCGCGCGATGGAATTTTCGCCACTTTGGGAAACCATGACTGGGTGTATAATGCCTCTCAAGTTCGGCAGGCTCTGGAAGCGGTTGGGATTCGGGTTCTTGAAAATCAAACAGTGAAAATTGAAAGAAACGGTCAGCGCTTATGGCTGGCTGGTTTTTCCGATGCGTGGGAAGGCAATCCGAAAGTAGACGAAACCTTGAAACAAGTCACCGACGATTCGCCAATCATCGCGTTCACTCACAACCCGGATATTTTTCCGGGCATTCCAAATCGAGTTGCCTTGACCATTGCTGGTCATACTCACGGCGGACAGGTTGCGTTGCCGCTGATTGGCAGATTGGTTGTGCCGTCAAAGTTTGGTAAGCGATATGCTGCCGGACACATCATCGAAAACGGCAAGCATTTGTTCGTGACAACCGGCATAGGGACAAGCATCATTCCGGTGCGATTTGGAGTTCCGCCGGAAATTTCCCTGCTGACAATAAATTGACGAAGTTGACTAAGACCGCTCCTCACAATCTCGCCCCCAAGCGAACAACTGCCCTCCCCTTAAGGGCAAAACAAAAGGATTTTTGATGCAGCGAGCTATTACTGCGGGATTGCGAAAACTCGTCGCTCCGCCCGATCTGGCGATTGATCTTGGAACTGCCAACACTCGTCTTTACGCGCTCGGTCACGGCATGATCGCCGACGAACCGTCACTGATACGCCTTCAACCATTCACTGGCGAAGTCGAAGCCGTTGGCGCACAAGCCGCCTGGCTGTCCACATCCGATCCGTATTCTCAAACTGTTTCACCGCTTCACGCCGGAGTCGTGGCGGACATAGAGGCCGCCAGCGAATTGCTAAAGCCGTTTTTGAAACGCGCTCAACGCTTCGGTTTGTTCAAACCGCGAGTTCTGGCCTGCGCTCCGACCGAAGCCTGCGAAGAAGAACGCAACGCATTGATCGAAGCCGCGATGCGAGCCGGAGCTTCGGAAGTTTATATCGCTCCTGAATCTTTGGCCGCAGCCATCGGAGCCGGAATGGATGTGGCTTCGCATTACGCGCAAATGATCGTGGACATAGGCGACGGCATCACAGACATTGCCGTCGTTCGATCAGGAAATCTGATTTTGACTTCAGGCGTGCGAACGGCTTGCAGCGATTTGCGCAGCGCAGTTGCGCAAATGGTCTCCTTCCGCCATGGAGTCCTGCTATTCCCACAGGAAGCTGAACGGTTGATGCAGTTGATCGGAGCTACCTTCGATTACGAACAGGAAGAACTGGTGGTCACTTCAGGCACCGATTTGCTGACCGGCGAACCGATTGATATCTGTGTCAGCAGCCACGACCTGAACGAAGCCATCGAACCAATCCTGGAAACCATCGTCGAAGCCATACACAACACCGTCCGCCGCCTGCCCGAAGAAACTTCGTGCGAAGTTATTGAAAACGGAATCTGTCTGACCGGCGGAGGCGCCCAATTGCAAGGTCTGCCGGAAAGACTGGCCGCAGCAACTTCATTGGATGTGCGTGTGGCTGACGATCCGATGATGGCCGTCATCAACGGCGCTCGGCAGATGCTGGATGTCGGGATTGCGACTGATATTTGGCAGAATTGAACAGACGGTTATGACGAAGGCTGCCATTTGGGATGGTGGCCTTCTGTCAAAGCATTCGGAACCCCCTGAGTATCGGCGACAACGACCTGGCTGCCATCGTCGTAAATCAACAAATTGCCCTTACTGTTCCAGCCATTCGGAACATTGACCATCATCTCAATCGAAAGCTGAAGTTGTGGCCCGCCAAAAGCTTCGACCAGGAACAACCTGCCCGAACACAAGCCAATTTCTGAACAGTATTGCATCGGATTGAACACCACGTAGCGGCCATCCGACGACCAGGCGGCTTCCATAACCCTTCGTCCGCCCTCTGTTTCAACTGATTCTTCGAAACCGCTGAGTTGATAAAGATTTGTGATTTGAACCCGCGCGCCGGTTTCGATACTTGAGACGAACAACTCTTCACCTGCGCCGACAGAGTCTTTGAAAAGCACCCATTCACCATTTGGCGAAACGGCCATTTCTCCGACTGCGCGAATTGCGGGTGGACGTTGCGGGATCAAGCCATTGTATTGATCTATTGCCAGTTCACGCGCCTCGTTTTGCCCAATTGTCACTGCATAAAGCCGCTGTTGGGTGTTGGCATCAGTCGTTACAACGGCAAACGATTGGCCGTCTCGCGCCAGTTCTATATGGTCAATCGTCACTCCTGGCGGAGCGACCAATGCGCCTGTTTCGGCAACATTGCCATCGGCGATAGTAACTCCATAAAACTGAAAACCGACAACGTAATAAATTTTGGAGCCATCAGCCGACCAGACAAAATCTTGTATCGCCTGCCCTTGAGCGGCAACGGCCAGCATACGCTCGTCCGAACCATCGCTGCGAATCACCCACAAGTCTCCGGCTTTCAAATAAGCGATGAAAGGTTTCGGCTTGGGCGTTGGGGTCGGTGTCGGCGATTGGACGGGCTTATTTGCCACAGACGGCTTTGAATTGCAGCCAAGAAAGCAAATTGCGGCGAGCGAAATGGCGAGTGTTGAAATAGGGTTTAGACGGAACTTCATCAATACAAAAACGATAAAAACATGGTTGCTCAATCAGGAGAGCATCTTGGCTGACAGATCGGCAAATCACAAGCCGCATTTTCTTTGGTGGCATTTGTTAGATTCTGAAACCATCGTGTAAACTTGCGCCGTCTTAAAACTGCCGGGATGCGCTCGGCAATGCAAACAACCTCAAATAAACTAAGTGAGATGAAGCTATGAAAGTACTTTCTCTGCTCAGCCGTGGAGCGTTGATTTTGGCAAGCGCCTGTCTGGCATTGGCTTGCTCGAAATTGGCTGCATCTACGGCGCCAACTAACGCTAGCGCCGTTGCCACGCCTGATGCTGCGGCTGCGGCTCCCGCTCCCACCCAAAACCCTGAAGACAAAATGCCTCG
The DNA here is from genome assembly GCA_017991275.1 of Acidobacteriota bacterium. GTDB lineage: Bacteria > Acidobacteriota > Blastocatellia > RBC074 > RBC074 > RBC074. The sequence goes on along the minus strand of JAGNMH010000210.1, from coordinate 2,784 downwards.
CCTCCGCCCGGAAGAAGCCAAGAAATTGGTTGACGACGGCAAAGCCGTCATCATTGACGTGCGCGGCACCGAAGCTTACAAAATTTCACACGTCAAAGGCTCGCTGGATTACCCGCTGAACAAAATCGAAGGCGGGGATTTCACCGGGTTGCCAAAAGGTAAGCGCATCATCGCTTACTGTACCTGACCGTCCGAACATACAAGCGCCCGTGCGGCGTACTTACTGGAACAAACAAAAGATTTCAAAGATGCTGGCGCCCTTCTGGGTGGGCTGAATGCCTGGGAAGCGGCTGGTTACGAAGTGGTCAAAGCTCCGCCTTCGCCAGCTCCTGACGCGCCACCAGCCAAAAAGAACTAAGCTGGCAAATTCAAATCCGGCTTACGAACAAAATAGAAAAGGCTTTGCAGCGAACCATCACTGCAAAGCCTTTTCTATCTTTGGGCGGCAAGCTCAACGGCTCATCGCCAGTTTGAACCGCGAGAATTCTTTCCAGCTTCCGTCTTTCTGTTTTGTCGCATCAACAACTTCCAAAGTCTTTTCAGCCGCGTTAATTCGGTAAGTTGATTTGCCTTCGGACTTGCCCGGCTCGCCCCACAACGAAGTCAGCGTGTCGCTTTCAAACGTGGCAGTCAGCGGATAAGAGTTGCCCTGCGAATCGAACCAGTGGCCTTCGTATTTGCCGCCTTTGGATTGGTAATAACCTATGCCTTCAAACTTTTGGGCTTTGCCGTCAGGCGTTTTCATCTCGTAACTAATCGTCAGCCGCAAAAACTTGCCGCCCAGCAATCTTTCCCACCGCGCCTGAGTCGTGGCGTCCATTCCGAAAAACTTGCCGCTGCCAGTCCAAGCGCCTTCAAAAGCTTTGAGCGGCTCATCTGCCTTCTGAGCCTGAGCCGAAAAACCAGCCAACAGTAAAGTCAGAGCTAAACCGAAAAACATTTTACGTTTCATATTGTCACCTTCTGCGTTTGAGGAATGTTGTCGTTTCGATTGCATCCTAACACGCTGTCACCATTAGGCAGTGGCGCGGTTTGCCGCCAAAGCTTGAATTTGAAACGCCGTGTCTGTGCTAATTCCAGCGCCTTCAAATCGGTTGAAAAGCATTCCACCCAACAAGATCAAACGAAGCCAAACCATCGCTTGACAACTTTTCGGTCAGACTTCAGGCTTCGTGCTTTCCCGCACACCGACAAACTGGAATCACATTTATGGCTACTCCATTGACTCGCGTCGAAATCGTTCAGAACAGATTCAACGACTATCTGGCAACTGCGAAAACCGCTGCAAAGCATCTTGCGCCAACCGATCCGCTGCGCTCTGACAGCAAGCTGACCGCCAAACTCGCGCTGGAAATTTTTGAAGATCAGGTCACAAGCCGCTTGCTGGATATTGCCGCGCGCGAACTTAAACGACGCAACGAAGGCTTTTACACCATCGGAAGCGCAGGCCATGAAAACAACGCCGTTGTCGGCGCAACACTTCGGCTGGACGATCCATGTTTTCTGCATTACCGGTCAGGCGCGTTGATGGCTGCGCGTTCACGCAAAGCCGGAATTGATGTTGTCTTCGACACGCTGCTGTCCTTCTGCGCGTCAAAGGACGATCCGATTTCCGAAGGCCGCCACAAAGTTTGGGGCAGCCGCGCAATGTGGGTTCCGCCGCAAACCAGCACGATTGCTTCGCACTTACCCAAAGCTGCGGGCTTGGCGTTTTCGCTGCGAACCGCAAGGCGCACCGGCAAGGCTGAAGAGTTGAGCGACGATTCGATTGTGCTGGCTTCGTTCGGCGACGCTTCGGCAAATCACGCGACGGCGCTGGCTGGCATCAACTCCGCGCGGTACGCCATTCGCAGAGGCGGCGCGGCTCCTGTGATTTTCCTCTGCGAAGACAACGGCATAGGCATTTCTGTTTCGACGCCAAACAACTGGATTCACGATTCATTCTGCAATCAACCGCACCTGCATTACTTTGAAGCCAAAGGCGAAATTGACGAAATCTTCGACACCGTCAGCCAAGCTGTCTCGACTTGCCGCCAATTGCGCCAGCCGGTTTTCCTGCATCTGCACACGACCCGATTGTGGGGACACGCCGGAACCGATGTCGAAACGACGTATCGAACTCTGTCCGAAATTGAAGTCGAAGAAGCGAAAGACCCGCTGTTGGTCAACGCTCGGCGTTTGATCGAAACCGGCGCGGCTTTTCCTGAGCAGTTACAGGCCATTGTCGCCGATGTGCAATCGCGCATTGACGAAGCAATGGAAGAAGCAATCAGCCGCCCGAAACTGACAACCGTCGCCGAAGTCGTCGCGCCGCTTGCTCCATACAACGAATCAGCGATTCGCTCGACAGCTTCAACTCAGGCTTCCGCCGAAGCTCGCGCCAAATTGTTCGACAACGCTTTGCCTGAACAAACGACGACGCCGACCAAACGAACGATGGGTGCTCACATCAACTCAGCGTTGGCAGATGAGATGTTGCGCTTTCCCGAAGTCCTGGCCTTCGGCGAAGACGTCGGCAAAAAAGGCGGCGTGTATTACGTCACCGCCGGACTGCAAAAGAAGTTCGGCATCGGACGTTGTTTCGACACCTTGCTGGATGAATCAACGATTCTTGGCACGGCTCAGGGCGCGGCGATGATCGGGCTGACGCCGATTCCCGAAATTCAATATCTGGCTTATTTGCACAACGCGCTGGATCAAATTCGTGGCGAAGCCTGTTCGCTGCAATTCTTTTCGTCAGGCAAGTTTTCAAATCCGATGGTTGTTCGTGTGCAAGGGCTGGCT
>JAGNMH010000209.1 GCA_017991275.1 Acidobacteriota bacterium | reverse complement strand
TTCTTTGCCTGCCTGTAGCGTTCAAAAATAATTAAGAGTGTATTTTAGAAATAACAAAAGCCAGATTCCTTCAGATTGTTATGAGAGAATGTCTGGCAATGGTTCTATGCGAAGCGCCTTATAATACCCGTATTGGCAATAGCTTGCCATTGTTACTGCCCAATTGAAGTTTGGGGGGTAAGTAAGAGATCGTAGTCGAATCGCCTACGGATAGGTGTGGCAAAATGATGGCTATTTCCTGCTCGTTTTTAGACAGGATAACTTAGAAGTGTTTAGGGTAAAAAGACCCTAGTTGCCAACTGTCACGTAACTGTCACATGACGTTAGAGATAGTTTTTTAAGCCAGCCGATAGGTAAGGCATAATTGCCCACGTTACTATATATGAGATAGCAGAGTGGTCGCGTAAACCTAACCAGAGAGGTGGTTAGCGAAATGATTACACTGGCATCAGGATTGCTAACTCGTAAGTTGCGCATCTATGACAAAACAGGAGCTATCAATGTTGCTAACAATGAGTGACAAATCTATCAATACTGCTTGTCGTTTAATTTCGGATGTGTCGTCAAGTCACGCAGGCTCTTTTAATACGTTTGCTGAGCCTTTCGATAAAAAGCAGGCAGTATCAAAGCTCTGGCTAAGCCACACTCCGGCGGAGCACCAGCTTTACGAACTGATGCTGGCCAAGGTGACAGCGGCGAAAACTCGTGTCTGTGCCTTTAGCCTACGCCAGTTGATGGCGCTCACGCGGTTGCCAAATTACAGTGCGGTCCGCCGCGGGCTTAATGGGTTGATTAGCAAGCACAACATTGAGCGATACAAAGTAGTAAGCGTTTTGGATTCACCTCGGCAAGTAACGGTTTATTTTGTTCTAACACCAGAAGAGATATTTGAGCGTTATACATTGGCGGATCGCAGAATGGTATTAGGTGAGAAAGAGATGCTTTCAAATGAACCACAGACAAGCATCGCTTTTGATCGAATCGTTGAACGCAAAGACCTGAGTCGCCGCGAGGCACAGGTAGCTCTTTGTTGTGCTGAGGGGTTGACCAACATCGAGATTGGCAAAAGGCTTCACATCAGCGAGCAGACAGTGAAATTCCATCTGCGTCATATATTCGTCAAGTATGGAGTAAGGCGCCGCACCGAACTGATCTTGCTGTTACTGACGCAATTTACGGCATCGTCAGCCAACGATGAATTGATCGAATAATTCAGGTACTGGCGCCCCACTTCGGCTAAGAAGAGGTCTTAAGTTTCAACTGGGGATGTTGGCCAGCCATGGGGATGGGATGGTCAAAAATGTAAGCTTACGACAGCAACTTAACCGCAATGGGGCGCCAGCGTTATGCCTCCGCCGTTTACGCAGGATTATCGCCCAGAGATAAACGCACGAGTATTGTCCAAGAACAGACGTCGCCTAGCGTAATAGGCTTCCCTTCGGGGCTCAGTATGTTTCTATATTCATAATGATAGAAGCATGCCAGTAGGGTGGAGTGTATCCACAGTGCAACGATAAAAAATGATAGGTGACAAATATGAACAAGAAAAATAAGAAGATTAAGCGAACGGCGCTGGTAATTTGTCGCAGTGGATCACAGTTTTGGACGACTCAAGCCCAATTTTGGCAGTGGGTCAGGGATGGAGTGCTGGTGAAAAAAACGGACAATCCACTGACTGGAGCTTTGTTACGTGAGAATGAAGAACTGGCAGTCAAACTTAGTAACACATTGCTTAACTTAGCTTGCCCAAACCATTTGCGCGAAGCTCTGTCGTCGCGGCGTGCAGCTCATATGAAAGGGTAGATTTAGCAGCAGCAGGGGAAGGAGGGTCTCAATGAAATTTTGGTATCGGGGTCATTGTTTTAGCAAGCTGAGTTGCTTGATTTTGGTTGTGCTAGTTACCGCATCCGTCGGAATGGTGTTGGCGCAGGTGCCAGTGGTGAGCACAACCAAGCAGCCAGGAGCCGTCCCCCCAAGGACGGCTCCTCAAGCTGAAGCACAATCGGATATGGCAGTTGATGACAGATACCGCATTGGGCCAGGGGATTTGCTGGAAATCCGTGTTTTCAACCGTCCACAACTCTCACTTGAGTCGGCAAGGGTAGACGCACGCGGAATGATCCGTATGCCATTGATCGAAGAAGATTTGCAGGCCGCCTGCCGTACTGAGAGCGACTTGTCGAAAGAAATAGCCGCTGGTTATCGTAAGTACCAGAGAAATCCTCAGGTATTTGTCTTCATCAAGGAGTACAACTCGCAGCCAGTCGCTGTAATTGGCGCGGTTGATAAACCTGGCCGTTTCCAACTGCAGCGCCGGGTGCGATTGTTGGAAATGATCTCTTTGGTTGGAGGACCGACTGAAAAGGCTGGTACACGTGTCCAGGTCGCGCACATGGGTAATGGATTGATCTGTGACTCTTCGGGCAAGCTGACGACTAACCAAGAGGGCTTGGGTGATTTTGAAGTTTACGGGCTGGCCGAAACGTTACAGGGGGGTTATAAGTCCAACCCTTACTTGCAACCTGGAGATGTCATAACCGTTCCTGAGGCTGATCAGGCATTTGTGGTCGGAAATGTGTTAAAGCCTTCGCCGGTTATGTTAAAAATGCCGACAACGATTTCGCAAGCTATTGCTATGGCAGGAGGCGTACTGCCAGACAGCAACCTCAACCGTATTCGCATAATCAGGCAGGAACCAGGCGCACGCAGAAAATCAGAACTGTTTGTAAGCCTGACGGCCATCAATCAAAAGCAGACTGAAGACCCACTGCTTCAGTCCGGCGACATCGTTGATGTCGCTACACTCAGCGGCAGAAAGTTTATGCGTAGCTTACTAGGCGGTGCCGGACCAACGCTGGCGAGCCTTCCGCTTTACGTCTTTCGTTAAACGTCGACGCTGAAAAGTGCCCCTTAATAAAACAATCAACATTGAATAGGTGAATATGGCTCAGTCGTAAAGTTGCAGGAAGTGAGGGCGAAAGAAGCAAAGTAATCTTTGCTGGTTTCCATTTTGCCACTATGTATCTGTGACTAATTCAGTTGTGCCAATCGTAGTTTATTCGATTGAGGGACAGGTTTTCAGGTGATTCAATGGATGTAAATACAAACGAGAAAGCAGTAAGCAGTTTGGCCACCAGGGACAGGACGGATATCGCGCTTTTCCACAGGAGTGTGGGCGGTTCGGGTGCAGATGCTGAAGGCGAAAACAAGGTTCGACTGCTGGATTACTGGCGTTCAATACGCGAACGATTATGGATGATTGCAGGTATCGCGGCATTGGTGACTGTATTTGCAGCGATCTATCTGGCAAGAAAACCAGATATTTATCAAGCGCAGGCGCTGGTTCAAATTGATCTGGAAGACCTCAATCCGGCTCTTAGTGGGGCTTCTAAAAATAGCTCTGTTATTGTCAACAGCCAGGTCAACGATCCAGCCTACTTCAACACGCAACTGCGGATTGTCACCAGTCCAGGACTTTTGCGGAGAGTTGTCCGGACGCTCGACCTGGAACACAACGAATCATTCAACAATCCGAAGACCGCGAACCAACGCTCGACCTGGCAGAATTTGCTTCGCATGTTCGGGCTTGGCGGCAAAGACAAGGTGAAAATTCTGGAGGAAGACAAGCTGCAATTAACCAGCACCGTTGCTCCTGCCACCTCCAACACGGATCTTGAGGAAGCAGAGCGTTATCAACCTTACGTCAAGGATTTGTTGGACGACTTGCAGGTCGAGCCGGTGATTGAAAAGCGAATGGGGTTTGGCCGGGATACAACGCGCTTGATCGAAATTCGCTACAAACATTTCGACTCACGACTTGCGGCCAAGATTGTTAACGCCATTGCAGACGTTCTGGCGCAATCGAACTTGGAAAGGAAAGCCGAAAAGAATGTTTCCAGTGGCAGCTTCTTGCAGAAACGAATTGCGGAATTACAGGCACAAATCCGCGCTGGCGAAGAGCACCTGATTGATTATGCAAAGAGCAAGAAAATCCTCTCGCTCGAAGCCAGTCAGAATACAGTGGTCGAAAGGCTGATCGGGCTTAACCGTCAACTGCTTGAAGCGGAAAACGATCGCAAACTGGCTGAAACCTCGTATCAGGCCGCGCTCGCGCCCGGTGCCGCGAGTTCCCTGGCTGAAGAGAACTCTAACAAGCAACTAATAGACGTCAGAACCAGACTGGCAGAGTTATGGCAGCGGCGCGCGCAACTGCTGGTTGAAAATACTGAAGAGTGGCCCGAAGTGAAGGAGATTACGCAGCAGATCGCGACAATTGAAAAAGAAATTGAGCGCTCTCACCAACGTTCGACTAACGTACTGCTGACAAACCTTGGGACTCGTTACCGCCAAACATTGGCGCGCGAACAGGCATTACGCGCAGATTTCAACAAACAGCGCGGAGAGACGCTGGAACAGAACGAAGCTGCGGTGAATTACCGGATCATTCAACAGGAAATCGAGACCAACAAAAACCTATTGAACGGATTGCTGCAAAGCTACAGAGAAAACGCCGTGGTTTTGGCAGGAGTCTACAACAATGTTCACATCATTGATTATTCGGTCGTGCCTGATAAGCCCACCGGCCCGAAACGGTTGCAGGGAGTGGCTCTGGCATTCATCCTGTCACTTCCCTCCGGGATTGGCATGATTCTGCTGCTCGAACACCTCAACGATACGATTCGTTCGATTGACGACATAGAGAAAAAATTGCGACTTCCCGCTCTGGCCGCTATTCCTGTAGCCAAGGGCGCGCTGTTAGCCAATGGACGGCCCGAATTAAATCTTCAGTCCGACACGAACCACTTGATAGCAGAAGCTTACAGGCAGTTACGCACCGCGGTGCTGCTGTCAACGCCGGGGCGCGCTCCAAAGACTATTCTGGTCACGTCTTGCATGCCTGCTGAAGGCAAGACGACGTCATCGGTCAATCTGGCGATCAGTCTGGCTCAAACCAATGCCAGGGTGCTGTTAATTGATGCCGATCTTCGTCGTCCGCGCCTGCGCACGGTTTTTGGTTCGAAAGGCCATCATGGCCTTAGCACTTATCTTTCCAGGGACATGAGCGAGGCCGAGCTGATGGCGATGGTACATCGTTATGATGGCAGTAATCTGCACGTGCTCACCTCAGGGCCAGTGCCGCCCAATCCGGCGGAGTTGCTGGGGTCAGAACAGATGCGCCGTCTGATCAAGGTTTTGGAGCCTCATTTCTCGCATATCGTCATTGACTCCGCACCAGTCTCATCGCTTACGGATTCTGTTCTGGTTTCGTCCATGGTTGATGGAGTGCTGATGGTCGTGCGCTCCGGCAAGACACCGCGAGAGTCTCTGCATCGCTCGTTGCAGATGCTTGTGGTTGGGGGGGCCAACATACTCGGAGTTGTATTAAACCAGGTGGATATGCGTTCGGAAGGCAACTATTACCACGGTTATTACTCGCAACCGATTGCTGAAACGAATGCAGGAATAGAACCAATTCCCGCGTTCTCGATTGAAGCGAATGGTGAGGATTTGGCGGCCACCAGGTCAGATAGTCCGCGAACTCTGTCGGTTTGCGGACCAGTGGCAGGAGCAACAATCGGCCAGTCCAGCTTTCAGGTCAGGGCGAAAAAGCCAAAGCACCGCAGAAAATAAACAGAGGGTAATTCATCGTGAACACCTACATTTTACTTTTCATACTGTCGTTATTTTTCTCGCTGGCGCTCACATTCGTTGTGCGCGGCTTGTGCCAGCGTTACGGCTGGCTGGACGAACCGCAAGACCAACGGCGCGTCCATTGCAAAGCTACCCCGCGGCTGGGCGGAGTGGCCGTTGTCGCATCAATGCTGGCTGCGCTGGCTGTGTTACTGCTGGTTGATAATATGGTCACACGGTCGCTATGGGCTGAGCGGTCAAAAATTCTGGTCGCGTTGATGCCGGCAATGCTCGTTTTTCTGGTTGGCGTTTACGACGATCTTCGGGGAATCAGTCCGCGCACGAAATTCGTAGCTCAGGGTTTGGCAGCCGCAATATTTTTTGCGCTCGGCGGGCGAATAGAAATCCTGTCAGCATCCTTCATCGGCGCGGTCGAACTGCCCGGACCGCTCAGTTTTGTGTTGACGGTTTTATGGATTGTCGCAGTCACCAATGCGTTCAACCTGATTGACGGGATTGACGGTCTTGCAGCCGGAGCAGGGTTATTTGCGTCGTTGGTGATGATTGCCGTCTCAATTGTGGCGGGTCATCAATTCGTGACCGTGATTGCGCTGGCGATGGCCGGAGCGTTAATCGGCTTCCTGCGTTACAACTTTAACCCAGCCTCGATATTCATGGGTGATTCCGGGTCACTGTTCATTGGCTTCACGCTTGCGACGCTTTCGGTGCAGGGCACGCAGAAAGCTTCGACTGCGGTTGCCGTCGCAATTCCTTTGCTGGCATTTGGCCTGCCTATTATTGACACCAGTCTTACTCTGCTCCGTCGTTTCACAGGAGGGCGTCCTCTTTTCCAGGGAGACCGCGAGCACATCCACCACAAATTGTTAGCGCGCGGCTGGTCACAACGACGCGTCGTACTGGTGCTATACGGCGCGTGCGCACTACTTGGCCTTCAAGCGCTGCTCTTCGTCCAGGAAGCAGGAGTTGGGCGGCTAACTGGTTTGTGGCTCTTCGTGGTAGGCGTGTCGGTCATCTTCGCGGTCGACCGATTGCACTACCACGAAGTGGATGAAATTAGGGATGGGTTGAAGCGCAGCCTGTCTCTGGCCGAACTCAGAATGCGTGTGGCCAACAATGTCCGTGTGCGTCGCACCTGCCAGTTGCTGTCGCAGGCCAGAACGCTGGGCGAAGTATTCGACGCCACGAAGGAGATGCTTGAGCTAGGTTCTTTTGTGTACGCGACCGTGCAGATAAACCACGGCGGCGCGCGGGCGCTGTGGCGTGAGCGATGCTCAGAAATTCCACCGGAAGCGAAGGTTCATAACGGCTGCATCTACTGGTCCTGGGAGAGCGGCAGTATGGGGGCGGCGGAAATCCTTAAATCGAGTCGCCTTTGGTCGTTGAGCCTGTCTCTTTCGACTGAGCAATCCCAGTTGGGATACATCAACCTTTATCGTGGGGTTGACACTGAAAACCTGCTGCTAGACATAAATTACCTGTGCAACTTCTTCCAACATCAAATGGCATTTGCAGTGGAGAGAATAATTGACGGCGATAAACAGCAAGCAGACTTGAAGGAATTGAAGGAATTAAAAGTCGCAGTGGCAGCGCCAACACTGCTCAAAGCCGGCGGATTTTAGATTAAGTTGCGATTGGAGTTGAGACGATGGAATACCTGAATATTTACTATCCTGAGAGTCGTTTCGGCGGGTTCACTGACGTTGACGGCACAATCCTGTTTTACACCAGGGTGAAAGCGCTCGTGGAGCCTTCATCCGTCGTGCTTGATGTCGGGTGCGGAAGAGGAATGTATGAAGAAGACTCGGTGGCCGTGCGCAAAGAAAGCAGAACACTTAAAGGCAGATGTGCGAAAGTCATCGGAATTGATGTTGATATTTCCGGCGAAGACAATCCAGGCATTGATGAGTTCCGACGCATTGAAGGTCAACAATGGCCGCTGGATGACGGATCGGTTGATGTGATTGTCAGTGACTGCGTTTTGGAGCACGTAGAAGATCCAGAGTCGTTTTTTTCGGAAAGTCGCAGAGCGCTCAAGACCGGAGGGGTTTTATGTATTCGGACGGCAAATGCGCGAAGTTACGTCGGCCTGATATCCAGGATTGTGCCGAACAACTTGCATGCAAAAGTATTGAAAAAAGCCAAGCACTGCAAGAAAGAAGAAGACACGTTTCCCACGGTTTACAAGTGCAATACCCGGCGTAAGGTTGCGTCAATGCTGGACAGGCATGGTTTCGACAATTGCGTTTACGAATGCGAATCAGAGCCATATTACCTTTCGTTTTCGCGTTTCTTTTTCTATCTGGGCGTTCTGCACCAGCGATTCGCCTTCAGGGTTTTCAAACCGGCTATTTTCGCTTTCGGCAGGAAAAGCTGACAGCTTCAGAACCACATGACAGCCTTAACTCAATTACATGATGTTGTGCCTGGTGTTGGGCACAGTGACATCAGGCGCAGGTACGTCCAGGCGGCATTTTATTCAGGCTTGTTAGGCGGCGTCAGCCAGGCGCTTTACGGCCTGACGCCTATGGTGATTGCGCGCAGCCTAGGGCCGGTGGATTACGGGGGGCTCTTATAAACATCT
>JAGNMH010000208.1 GCA_017991275.1 Acidobacteriota bacterium | reverse complement strand
CGGCTGAAACCCGATGGCGTATTGAGCGTCTCGCGTTGGTATGACCCTGACAAACACGGTGAAGTCGCTCGTGTGGCAGTGTTGATGGCCAGTGCATTGCGTCGAGCAGGAATTGAAAAACCGGAAAAGCATATCGCCATTCTGACAAGCCCTGGTTTTCTCAGCACTGCGGTCGCAACGCTTTTGCTTAAACGATCGGCACTCACTGATTCTGACCATGCCGCGTTACGGCAACTTTGCCGTGAACGCGGGTATGACCTGCTTTGGCCGCAATCTGATGGTGCCCAGGCCGGCCATTTTGAAATCGCCGGATTGCTACAACTTGATCCGCTGGCTTTGGCTAGCAGCCGTTACGACCTCAGCCCGCCGACTGATGATCGTCCTTTTTTCTTCAACATTGACCGCCCTGTAAAAAGTTGGCTGGACGCTTTGCGCTCCGGAGATTTTAGTCGCGGCAGTCGTTCGACATTGTTGTTGGGCACGACGCTGATGCTGATGCTTTATGCCTGTTTCTATTTCACCATACGGCCATTGCGAACCGATTGGGCAAGGAACAAAGCGAATTCTGAGGGCACGGCGTCGTTTTTGCCGCTGTTGCTTTATTTCGGCGGCATCGGTTTGGGATTTATGTTGATCGAGCTGGCATTGATCCAACGCTACATTTTGTTTCTGGGGCACCCCTCGTACGCAATTTCGATTGTTCTGTTTGCACTTTTGTTGTTCGGAGGTTTTGGCAGTTACCTGACTGAGAAAGTCGGGGATATGCGACTGATGACGTCAGTTCGGCTGGCGCTGTCGTTGATTCTGCTTGGCATATTGCTGACGGCATTCGCCGCTCCGGTTTTGTTGAAGGAGATGGCGGTTTGGGGTTGGCTGACGCGACTATTTGCGGCGGTGGTATTGATAGTTCCGCTGGCTGTGCCCATGGGCATGATTTATCCGCTGGGAGTACGGCGGTTGACTCGTATGAAGCAGCAGGAGTTGGTGCCCTGGATGTGGGGAATCAATGGGGTTTGCGGTGTAATTGCATCCGTATTTGGCATGTTGTTGGCGATGAACATCAGCTACACGGCTGTTCTATTGGCTGGCGCAGTGGCTTACGGGGTGACTCTGTTGTCGCTCTCTTTACCGGAAAACAGATATTCAGACAATCACTCCGACTCCAGTCATGGCTAATAAACCGTTCAAATTGAACCTATTGGCAAATTGAGTTTTTTCTTGCCACGTTCCGGCAAAAGCCTTACCATCCGGCTCGCCTTTTTAGTTCGGAAAGTTTCCCGAACCCGACCCGGTTCAAAATTCACTTTGAACAAAAATCTTGGAAATTCAAAATAACGCTGGTTACGGAGTTGCCCATGCCGTTCGACAATGATTTCACTATTGGAATCGAAGAAGAGTTTCAGATTATTGACCCCCAAACGCGCGAATTACGTTCGCGCGTCAACGAAATTTTAGAAGAAGGGCAGATGTTGCTCGGCGAGCAGGTCAAACCTGAAATGCATCAGTCAATGATCGAGGTCGGCACCGGAATCTGCAGCGGTGTCAAAGAAGCCCGCCACGATGTCATCAAGTTGCGCCGGGCCATCAGCGAGCTTGCGCATCGCAAAGGTCTGGCAATTGTAGCCGCTTCTACGCATCCGATTTCGCATTGGGCCGACCAGCAGATCACTGAAAACGAGCGTTATTACCAGATGATCGAAGAGTTGCAGCATTCTGCCCGCGCGCTGTTGATCTTTGGAATGCACGTTCACGTAGGCATGAAGGATCGCGAAGCCGCGATTGCCGTCATGAATGCCGCCAGGTATTTTCTGCCTCATATTTACGCGCTGTCGGCCAGTTCACCTTTCTGGATTGGGCGTAACACTGGAATGAAGAGTTACCGTTACGAAGTCTTCAAACAGTTCCCGCGCACCGGCATTCCTGAATACTTCAACTCGGTTGGCGAGTTCGACAGCTTTGTTAATCTGCTGGTAAAAACCGGCTGCATCGATAACGGCAAAAAGATTTGGTGGGACGTTCGACCGCATCACGTTTACCCGACTTTGGAATTTAGAATTTGCGACATCCCGACGAAAGTGGAAGAAACCATCACGATTGCCGCGCTATTTCAGGCAATCACGGCCAAGCTTTACAAACTTTATCGGCAGAACATGGGATACAGGTTGTATCGCAGAGCCTTGATTGAAGAAAACAAATGGCGTGCGGCGCGCTATGGCCTGGATGGAAAGTTGATTGATTTCGGTAAGCGTGAAGAAGTGCCGCTTCGCAGTTTGATTGGTGAACTGCTCGAATTCGTTGATGACGTTGTTGATGAACTCGACAGTCGCGAAGAGATAAATTACGTTCACACAATTCTGGAAAATGGAACCAGCGCCGACCGCCAATTGCGAGTTTACAGGGAAACCGGTGACCTGCGCGCCGTGGTTGATATGTTGATGAGAGAAACGATTGAAGGCGTGTTTTGAATTAACGCCAGCAGTCAGGTCTGAACTGGCCGCTGGCATCAACTCAATCCATTGATGGTTAATTTTTGAAATAAGCTCGCCCCACCTATTACTACCCCGATAAGCCCCGCCGAGAATAACTGAACTGCAACCGCCTCAAGTTCAGCAAAGTTCCTTTCAATAATTCTATTTTCCGCTCGCCACCCTTGCCGACCCGCGATGCTGAGCGAATGTGGTGCCTGTTATGAAAAGATCGTCAACAATTATTTTTGCGTTAATGGCCTTGTCGGCTTTGTTGTTTATGGCTGCTCGCTGGTTGGCGCCGGTGATGGGCATCGGAGGCATTGAAAACGAATGGCTGTATTCGATGTCCCGTTTGATGCCTTTTGCGGCGATGGCCGGAACGACCTCAATCGTCTTTCTGGTTCTGACATTCCGGTGGAAACCCAAATCAGTTTATCCAGAAGCTAAACGCCTGGTTGAAGAGGCCGAGCAGTGGAGCGATGAGTTTGTAATTGGCGAAGAACTTGAACGGCAAGATGCTTTCGCCACCCAATTTATGGAAACTGCCGATACGCCAATTCAGATTTCTAAAACCGCTCCGGTTTTTGCAGGTTCGGTTGCCGCCGCGTCAACCGTCCAGGCAATTGACAGGGGCAAAATAAGTGCGGCCTGCGTGTCTCAATTCCAGGCTGACAACATGCGCGAGCTGGCTGCAAACAAAGAACTGCAAGAAGTCGAAACAATTCACACCGCCGATCACGATATGAACCTCACAATTACCGAAACACTTCCGAACGTAAATGGGTTGCAGACAGGTTATGCGACTTCGATCAATCAATTGCCGCCGTTGCTGCCTGAATTTGCGGGGCGTTCGTTTGAGTTGGCGGAGCTGATGGCCGCTCGATCCAATCCGGAAAATCGTGTTCTTAGTTTGCAAGGATTAGGCGGCGTGGGCAAAACCACACTGGCTCTGAAACTGGCTCATCAAATGGCGGCACATTATCCCGATGCGCAGCTTTTTGTTGATTTGAAAGGAGCCAGTCCTCAACCATTGTCAGTTGCCGAAATCCGTTCGCATGTTATTCGAGCCTACATGCCTGCGGCGCGACTACCCGAAAACGAAGCCGAATTGGGCAAGCTGTATACATCTGTGCTCAACGGCAAACGCGCGCTACTTTTGTTCGACAACGCTGCCAACACTCAGCAAATCGCCGGACTGATTCCGCCTGCAGGATGTTTGTTATTGGTGACTTCGCGCCAGCACCTGTCGTTGGCGGGTATGTTCGCCAGTCGCCTGGATTCATTGCCAGCGGCGGAATCCCAGGAATTGTTGCGGCGATTGTTACCGCAAGTGGGCGATCAGGCCGGGCGGTTGGCTGAATTATGCGGTCACCTGCCTTTAGCCTTGCGATTGGCCGCCAGCGCATTGACGCAGAACCCGGAACTCGGCGTTGAGGAATACGCCAAACGACTGGCTCGCTGGCAGACTCAGGAAGGCACACGCAGAGCGATTGATTCGGTTTTGCGAGCCAGTTACGAAATGCTGGTTCCTGGATTGCGCAAATTGTGGCGGACCCTGGCCGTTCTTCCAGGCACTTTTGATGTCAACGCTGCGGCTGCTGTCTGGAAAATCAATCCAGAACGCGCGGCCAATGCGCTCGATCGTTTGATGGCTTACAGCCTGATCGAACGCAATCGAACGACCGGGCGTTACAGGTTGCACGACCTGATGACTTTGTTTGCCGAATCTTCTTTGAATGGTCAGGAGCGCGCCATCGCACGTCATCACCACGCAGCCCATTACCAAAGCGTACTGCACGAAGCCGACGCGCTTTACGAGCAGGGCGGGGAGTTTCTTAAACAGGGGCTGGATTTGGTTGATTTGGAATGGCACAACATTCAGGCGGCGCAAACCTGGGCGGCAACGAAGTTTGAAAGCAACCGTATGGCTTGCGATTTGTGTAATTCGTTTCCCGACGCCGGAAAGTATGTGCTGAATCTGCGCCAACATCCGCGCGAACGCATTCGCTGGAGCGAAGCCGCCCTGTCAGCTTCCGCAACGATGAAACGGCGAAAATCATCAGGCAAACACCTGAACGCGCTTGGTGATTCTTATGCGGACCTCAGCGAGATTCACCACGCGATTGATTGTTATCAGCAGGCTCTGGAAATAGCCCGCGAAACCAAAGACCGTCGAGGCGAAGCCGACACTTTGGTTGGTTTGGGAACTGCTTATTATCTTGGTGGCGGTTTGGAACGCGCGCGTGAATTTCACGAATTTGCGCTCAGCATAGCTCGTGAACTTGAAGATCGTCGTGCCGAAGCCAACGCATTGGGAGCTTTGGGCTTGACGCTTTATGCGCTTGGCGATGCTCGACAGGCTACTGATTTGCTTGAACACCAACTGAACCTGGCGCGAGAACTTGGTGATCGTCGCAACGAAAGCAACGCGCTGGGCGGGCTTGGGCTTACTCATTACGCGCTGGGTGATTCGCGAATGGCGATTGACCTGCTTAACGAACAATTTCGAATTACACGTGAAATCGGCGACCGTCGCGGTGAAGCAGGTGCGCTGGTCAATTTGGGTTATGCCTGGTCTAGTTTGAAAGAGTACGATCAGGCAATCAGCTTTCACCAACAATCATTGACTGTCGCGCGTGAAATCGGCGACCGTCGCAGCGAAGCCAGCGCGTTGGGCGGACTGGGTATTGCACATTACCTGACTGGGAATCACCAGCAATCCATAGATTTCCTGGAACGCCAGCGGACATTGGCCAGTGAAACCGGCGATCGTCGCGGCGAAGCTTCTGCATTGACCAATCTTGGCGAAGCCTATACCTCAACGGGCGAAGCAGTGCGTGCCATCGAATTGCTGCGGCAGGCGTTCAACATTGCAAACAATATGGGTGATGTTCCAGGGCAAGCGGCGGCCTTGTTTAATCTGGCGATGGCTTTGGAAAAGCTTGGTGATAGAGTTCAGGCAGTTGAGCAAACACGAAAGTCGTTGGAGTTGTTTGAGATTGTTAAACATCCATCGGCTGAAACGGTTCGGCGACAGTTGGTTGAGTGGCAATAAAGTGTGATCAGTAAATGCTTTTCATTCATTGTTTCCGCTTCCGGCCATGGCTTCAATAAATGCCTGTACCCTGCCTGAAATGTCGGGTTTGGTGAAAAAGTCTCTGATTTCGCCGAATGGATATAGAGCCGAAATAACCGCCACACTGTCGGCTCCGGCTTCGATTACTTCTGCGGCGCGTTCAACCGAAATCCCACCAATTGCCACCAGTGGGCGGTCAGCCAGGGCTTTCGCTTCGCGCAGCAAATCCAGGCCAACAACCGGACTTGGGTTTTCTTTGGTTTTTGTCGGGAAGACCGGGCCGATGGCAATGTAATTTGCCGAAGTTTCCAGCGCAGCTTTGAACTGATCCAGAGTGTGAGTCGAAATGCCTATGATTTTATCCTCGCCAAGAATATCTCGCGCTTCCTCGACCGATAAATCTTCCTGACCCAGATGAA
The DNA here is from genome assembly GCA_017991275.1 of Acidobacteriota bacterium. Lineage (GTDB taxonomy): Bacteria > Acidobacteriota > Blastocatellia > RBC074 > RBC074 > RBC074. The sequence continues at coordinate 2,330 of JAGNMH010000208.1, read as the reverse complement.
CTCCATCGGCTCCGGCGGTCAATGCCACATCAACACGGTCGTTAATTATTAACCTGGCATTGGATGCCTGCGTCAACGGCAGACAGGCTCGCGCCGCGTCCAACATGTCTTTGGCGCTGGCGTCCTTGTCGCGCAACTGAAGTATTCGCGCGCCTCCAGCCAGCATCACCCGCACGATCTCTTCGTGAGTGCAGTTGGACAATTGGCAATCGGTAATAGGGTAAAGCTTTGGTAGTTGGAACATAGCCAGATTATGTCCGAATCGTCAGCCTGTTCAAAGCGCAGAGAAGGCAGGAAATTTTCCGTTCGCCAATTGAAATGCAATGTGTATAATCCGCGCCGTTCCAATACAGGCTGCCGATGCGAGACGGATTGCAATGCTGCTTCCGAGGCGTCCGATCTGAACAAGCTTTCCCTAACTCCCTTAAATATCCCCTTTTAAGTAAACTTTGAATCACAAACTGAAACCGCCTGGAAAGGTGAGAAGGAGGAATTATGAAAACTCGATTATTGGCTTCAATGTTTTTGGTCGCCGCCGCGCTACTTCTGATGGGCTGTCCCAGCCAAACCACAATCAACAGACTCAACGGTGATCCTGAGCGTTATCGTGGCAAGGAAGTTCTGCTTGTTGGTACTGTCACCAACAGCTATGGCGCGGTTGGGTACGGAGCCTATGAACTGAACGACGAAACCGGAAAGATTTGGGTTATAACCAGGCGCGGCACACCCAGCAAAGGTGCGCGAGTCGGTGCGGTCGGTAGATACAGGCAAGGCGTAAATTGGGGCGGACGAAATTACGGCAGCGCCATTGAAGAAACTGATCGTAAAGTGAAATGAGCTGAAACAGAAAACTAAACATAAAGGCGGCAAGTGATTCAAGTTATCGCTTGCCGCCTTTATGTTTAATTAAGCCGTCGCAGCCACTGTCGCTTTTGGACGGGCGTGGATTTTTATGGTGTCGTAATCTTCTGCTTCGACTGTGAATTCGTAATTGCGAGCCGGTTGATACTTGCCAATCATTTCGTTGAACTTTACAACCATTGGCTCGACAAAATCATGCATGAAAGCGCTTTCTTCAACCACTTTATGCTGAACGTGGGCAACTTCGTCTTTGCTGATTCCTATGTGATGCATCAATCGAAGCGGTAAGTTCTTTGCCTCAGAAACCCCCGTGTCTATGGAATAATCTTCGCTGCGAGACTCCATTTCCAGGAGTTGTTTATAGAAGGCTTCATTGTCGGTAAAAGTCAGGCTCTTTTCCATAATCTATCCTCCGTAAAAACGCTCAACATTTAACGTTGGCGATTTTGTTTTAAGCTTCTTCTCAGGCAGCGGCGTCCCAAAAGAAGCGCGTTGATTCACGAAGCGGGCTACGAAAGAACTGGTCGAAAAAACACCGGATAAGTGCGCGGAAATAACTGCTGCTGACTTTTCTTTATTATGCACGGAAGGTAGTTCAGGCAGGTGAAAATGTCAATTTTTTGTGATGCTGGCTGGGTACGCAGTCAGGGCTTTTGCAAAGTCGGTGTAGCGCAAATCTGTCCAGTTTGCGTTTTGGCTGGAAGTGGCTTGGCAAGCCAGATTACGTCTCGGTAGAAGAAGCAAACTGGACAGCTTTGCGCTACTTCGCTCGTTTCTCGGTAGATTCGCCCATTAGCTGGACAGGTTGTGAAATGCGAATCTGGTACTCTGAAAGGACTTTGCAAAAGCCCTGGGTACGCAGTCACCCCGACTGCTGTAAAAAAGTGCGAAGCCTCCTTTTTCCCACAGCCTAAGCTGACTGTCTTTTTGGCCGTTGTTCAGTTGTTGAAGGAAAGAATTTATTGAGCACTCGATATGCCAGCAAGACAGCCAACACCGCTGCAAAAATAAGCGGAAGTCGCACATCAATTTTGACCAGCAGGTAATAATGCAGGACTCCGGCAATGGCCGAGGCGAAAACCAGTTTGTGCAATCGGTTCCAGCGCCGCCCGCCTAATCGTTTAATCATCTTGTTGGTCGAAGTCACCGCCAGCGGAATCATCACCAAAAATGCGAACATTCCAGCAAAGATAAACGGTCGTTTCAGTGTGTCTTCGACGATGGCGCGAAAAGCAAAACCTTTGTCGAACCATGTATATGACAGCAGATGCAAGCATCCGTAAAAAAAGGCATACAGCCCCATCATTCGCCGAAACTGAACCATCCACGGCAACCCCAGAATTTTTCGCAATGGAGTCACCGCCAGCGACAACAACAGAAAAACCAACGTCAGAGTTCCGGTCGTGTGCAGAACGAACTCCTGTGGATTGGTTCCCAGGCGGTGGTGGTATGCGTCCCAAGCCAGCAAA
>JAGNMH010000207.1 GCA_017991275.1 Acidobacteriota bacterium | reverse complement strand
ATGCAACGTTTACCTGGCCGACGGCAAAGATTACGCCGCAATGAACGAAGCCTTTCGCGGGCGTTTTGGCGAAGAGCCGCCGGTGCGAACGACAATTGCCGCCGCCTGGATTCCCGGCGATTCGCTGGTTGAAATTGACGTGATCGCCTACATCTAAACTTATGCCTAAAACAATTCTCTTCAGATTTTCTCAAACCATTTTTGCTTTGTTGCTGCTTGGCTTTCTCTTCCTGCCAACGCCGATTGCTGAGGCTCAAGCCGAATTCGACATAGTTCTGGCCAATGGCCGGGTCATGGATCCCGAATCCGGCCTGGACGCCATTCGTAACTTAGGCATTCGGGGTGGAAAGATCGCGGCGATTTCAACCAAACCGTTGAAAGGCAAAACGGTCGTTGATGCCAAGGGAATGATTGTCACCGCTGGTTTCATTGACCTGCATTCGCACGGACAGGACGATGAAAACTATCGTTACAAAGCACGGGATGGTGTGACAACGGCTCTGGAAATGGAGGTCGGAGCTTCGCCCATTGCAGCCTGGTACGCCGAACGCGAAGGCAAATCGCTGATCAACTTCGGCGCAACTGTCGGCCACGTCCCGGCGAAGATGGCGGTGATGAAAGACACCGGAACCTTTCTGCCGCGCGACAACGCCGTGACTCGCAAATCTTCGCCGGACGAAGTTCGTCAGGTCGCCGAACTCATCAAACGCGGTTTGGACGAAGGCGCTCTTGGCATTGGGTTTGGCATCAATTACGTGCCGACCAGCACGCGGACGGAAATCCTTGATCTGTTTCAGCTTGCAGCCGAACGCAAAGTTGCCAACTACGTACACATGCGTCACGCTGGCGGAGTCGAACCCGGCAGCGCAATTGAAGCCTTGCAGGAAGTATTGGCCGATGCGGTTTCAACTGGCGCAGCTTTGCACGTCGTCCACCTGACCAGCACTTGTTTGCGCCAGACGGCAACCTGTTTGCGAATGATTGAAGGCGCTAAAAAACGCGGCGTGGATGTGACGACCGAGGCCTATCCTTACACCGCGACTCAAACTCGCATCGAGTCGGCAATTTACGACGAAGGCTGGCAGGAACGGCTGGGCATGACCTTCAAGGATTTGCAGTGGGTGGCAACCGGCGAACGCCTGACGGCGGAAACGTTTGCCAAATACCGCAAAGAAGGCGGAGTCGTTATTGGTCACTCCATTCCCGAAGAAATTTCGCGGCTGGCGGTTTCCAACCCGAAAGTAATTGTCGCCAGCGACGGTTTTATCAACACCAAACGGGGTCCCCCGCGCGGCGCTGGCAGTTATGCACGCGTGTTGGGTTTGTACGTTCGCCAGCAAAAAGCCGTTTCGTTGATGGATGCGCTTCGCAAAATGTCATTGCTTCCGGCTCAACGGTTGGAATCGTCAGTGCCTATGATGCGCTCCAAAGGCCGCGTCAAAGTCGGAGCCGACGCCGATTTGATCGTCTTCGATCCGGCGACGGTGATTGACCGTGCGACGTTTGAAAACGCAGCACAGTACTCAACTGGAATTCCACACGTCATCGTCAACGGCGTATTCGTCGTGCGCGATGAAAAGATTGTCGAAGACGTCAAACCCGGCGCTGGCGTTCGTCGGAAGTAAAACCTTTTTCCACAAAACCACACGAAGCGGACACGAAGAAAGGCAAAAAGAAGTAGACAGGATTTACAAGATTGAACAGGATTGGCCTCGGTTCAGTTCAACCCTAATCCCCATCTTGTTGAATCCTGTAAATCCTGTCTAAATGTTTTTCTTCTCTTCGTGTCCTCCTTCGTGTGACTTCGTGGGAGGAAATTCGGGAGGTTACATGGATCGCAGATCATTCGTTCGATTGTTGGCTGCTACTCCGCTGTCGTCGGCGTTTCTGACGCCCAAGCCCAGCAGCAGAATCATTCCCAATTACAAAATCGTGACTCCGCACAAAACCGCCGCCGCACCTGGAATTCCTGGCCCGTACCCCGGCAAAGTCATTTCGGTCAAATCGGCCAAATGCCTGGACGCCAGCGGCGATCACATCAACGCTGAAGTCATCGGTCAGATGATGACGCGCGGAATGACCGAATTGACCGGAGACAAGGACGTTCGAGATTCCTGGCGCAGGTTCATTTCGCCAGACGACATTGTGGGAATCAAAGTCAATGTCGGCGGTTATCCGTGGGTGATTTCTTCGCCAGCCGTTGTCGCCGAATGCATTCGCAACCTGACGGCCATCGGTTTGAAGCCGAACCAGATTTACATCTACGAACGGTTTCAGAATCAAATGGACGAAGCCAATTACAAACCCTTTATTCCGGAGGGCGTAAACATTTACGCCGCCGAAGGCCGCAATGAACGGTCGGATAATAATCGGTATGACCCGTTTGTTTATGCCGAAGCCAGCTTTTTCGGCGAAGACGATACACGGTCGAACATGATGCGGCTGATTTCCCAACGGCTGACCAAGATCATCAATATCCCCAACATGAAAGATCACGGCGCAACCGGCGTCACCGGCTGTCTGAAAAACATCGCTTACGGCGGTTTTTCAAATGTGGCCAGAACTCATCAACGCGGAGTGACGCATACTTATTCATTTGTGCCGACGTTGGCGGCAATGGAACCGCTGAGGTCGAAAGTCGTGCTGAACATCATGGACGGCATTCGCGGTTGCTGGCACGGCGGGCCGTTCGCCAGGACCAAGCGTTACGTGTTTTACCCGAAGCAAATCTGGTTCGGCACCGATCCTGTGGCTCAGGACAAATTGCTGGTTGACGTAATTGATAACGAACGCAAAGCTCGCAAAGCCATTTCAATCTGGGATCGAAACGAAAAGACTCTGGATTTCATCAATGGCGGCAATCGAGACAAAGACCCGAACGTCAACATCATCATCCGCGAACCGGCTCACGTGGATTACGCCGCCAAGCTTGGTTTGGGTGTAGCCGATCTGCGGCAAATAAAACTTCAGGAGTTTGAAATATGAAGCTGCTGGCCATGCTGCTGCCGTTGCTGTTCTGGCAAGCCGGTATTGAAACCGCTCCGGCTTTGAAACAGGCGGGAATCCAGCGCATTGCCGTCGCGCCCGAAAAAGCCGACGACTGGCGCAAAGTCGGTTTCGAGGTCGTGGCAATGACCGAAGCCGAATTGAAATCGCGCGAAAAGCTGTTAGTGCCAGGCGCATCCGGGCGACCGGGATTGGCTGCGGCAACGGGTCGCCCGTGGCTTGACGCCAACGGCTGGCGATTCACTCGCAACCCGACAGGCAAGTTTTATTACGAACTGCCAAAAGGCCGGGTCACGTTGGCCGTCGCCGAAAGCTTTGCCTACGAGGCCGACACCGTTATGAAAATTGATCCCGCCGATCTGGCCGAGTTTGGGCGAATGCTGGCTTTTCTGAAAACCGTTCCTGACGATGAAAACTTGCCGCTCATCGCAGACATTGGAGTCATTGACGACGGTTCCCAACTGGTCGGCGAAGTCATGAACCTGTTGTCTCGCCGCAATCTGTTGTTCAAACCTGTCAAGGCTCCATCGCCGCAACTTCGGCTGAACATACGGCTCGGCACAAAGGCTTATCCCAAAACCGCCGCAGCCGATCCCAGCGAATTCACTCAAACCATTCGTCAACGTCTGACCGACGAAGCCAGAACCTTGCGCATTTACGGCAGCGAAGTAGTCATTGCCCGGCTGACCGGTGACGGTAAACACGTCAGGCTGCATCTGCTGAATTATGGCCGCCGCGATTTCGAAGGCCTGAGAATCCGTTTGCGCGGTGTATTTGGCAAAGGCGAGGCCTATGTTTCAGGACAAGGCAAAACAGCTTTGGTTGATTTTGAAGCCACAGGTCAGGCGACTGAATTTTCATTTGGCCGTATGAGCAATTACGCCGTGATTGACTTACTCAGGGCAAAATAGCCCTGATCGAATGACGCGGCAGGTTGCTGAAGCCGCGTCAATCAAACCTTTCTTCCCTTTCAGCCTCAGACCATCAATCCACACACTTCCCGGTTATTTCCAATCTGACAATCGCTGAATTCAACTCAACACAGAGATGCTCGACTTTAGACAGGGGCGATTCCGTTGTCTGCCATGAGCGTGTCTGACCAGGCTGGATTCACGCAAACTTTCGATATGCCAAGTCGCCAAAGAAGTTCGGCTTGGTAATTGCCTGATTGAGGGTGCGATCAGTTATTTGCAGCATCCGGTGAGTAAAAGTACTCAACCGCCAGCTAGACGGCATAAGTCGAGAGCAATTTTACGCAGTCAACCAGATGTCAATCGCAATTAAACACAAAGTAATTTGACTCAATTCCGAATATTTTTCGGAAGCTCAGAGGAGTAGCTCATGCGAACTCTCAAGATTCTATTTGTAACAGCTTTCTTTTTAGCTCCGTTGTCGCCATTTATTTCCACCAAAGTGGCAAATCTGACATCGGTGTTTTCACCGACTACTCGCACAGCGGCAGAAGCAGAAACGGTTTCTCAATCCAAACAGACAAAACCAGTGGACGCCAGCCAGTTTGTAGGCAGCGATTCATGTGCTGAATGCCATGCTGGCGAAGCCACGCATTACGCTTTGACGGCTCATGCAAAGACAAAGGTATTGAACGCACCGGTTGATAAACACGGTTGCGAGGCCTGTCACGGTCCAGCGCGCGGTCATTTGGATTTTTATCTGGGCATTCAGAAACTGAACGAAGCCGGTAAAGAATCAGAAGCCACCGCGTTAATGAATGACACTGCTAAAGCTGCCGCCGCCAAGCTGAGTAATTTCAAGGAAATGTCCGCCGCACAGTCCACGGCAATTTGCCTGAAATGCCACGAAGGTTCTCAGGGAATCAGCGAAGAGCGATTCAATTTCCGCCGCAGCGAACATTCCCGTCATGGCGTTTCCTGCAATGATTGCCACTCTTCACACGAACCCAAGCGCACGGAATTTCTGCTCAAGGATTCCGAGCCGAACATGTGCTATCAGTGCCACGCCGAACAAAAAGCCACTTTTGCCAAACCATTCCACCATAAAGTGCCGGAAGGCGGCATGAAATGTTCCGATTGCCATAACCAACATGGTGGTTTTATGGGCAAATCCCTGCGAAATTCGGTTAACGGCGATATGACCTGTATCAAATGCCATGCCGACAAACAGGGACCATTCGTTTTCGAGCATGCGCCGATCAAGGTCGAAGGTTGCCAAGCCTGTCATACACCTCATGGTTCGACCAATCCCAAGCTGCTGACGCGGAACAACGTCAAATTCCTTTGCCTGGAATGCCATTCCAACACACCAGGAATCATTGACCCGACAGGCACAGGCGTCGGACCTGGAACCCCATCGTTCCACGACATCACCAATCCGCGATACGCCAATTGCACGGTTTGTCACTTTGAAATTCACGGATCGAATAAGGACCCATTCTTCCGTTAAAGGAAAAGGAGGCTAAAGATGAAAAGCACATACCAGTCAATCTCAGTGTGGCTCTCCAAAACTTTGGCGGGAGCAGCACTAATAACGATGATTCTTACTTTTGGCTCGCTCGGTCTGGCGCAAAGCACAGTCGAAAAAAGCGAGACCAGCCAGCAAGCCAGGGCGCAGGACAGCGAACTGGATCGCGCCAGGGCGATTGTCGCCAAACCCGGCGACAACAAACCCGCCAAGCCCGAAACCGGGCGGACGTGGGGACTTTATTCAACCACCACGACCTTTGAAATCGGTCACCGTTTCGTGGACACCGACGGCAGCCGTGATCGTTACCTGTCGGACGTCAACGTTCGCAACGGATTTCGTTTGCTGGAATTTTCAACCGACATGCGCGCCCAGCCTGGCACCGGCGTACTTTTCGATTTTCTGAAAATGAATGTGTCGAATGCGGGCGGCGATCAAAGCCAGACCTTTTCGTTGCGAATGGACAAAACGCAATGGTATCGCTTTGACGGCAACGTGCGGCGCTTCAACTATTACCGTTCGCCCGGACCTAACTTTGCCAATAATTTCCGGAACCACGATCTGCGGCAGCAGGTTTCGGATTTCAGTCTGAGACTATTTCCGCAACGCGCCGTGCGCATCAATGCCGGATATGGCAGGAGTATAGCCAAAGGCCGATACAACCCCAGCTACAGCTTTGAACGCGACCTGTTCCAGCTTCAGGGCGAAACGCGCTGGGCGGCAAATGATTACAGGCTGGGAATTGACGCGACCTATCGCAGATGGAATTTCAACGCTGAACAGCTTTATCGCACCTTCAAAAATGATCCGCAGATAACTTCCACACCCGGAATCAATCTGGGGTTCAACCCAACCGATGCTGGAAAGATCAGTTTTCTGGATCGCGACATTCCACTGCGCTCACACGCATTGGTGACGCGGGCAAGCGTCAACGGCTCTATTGGCGAACGCTTGCACGTAGTGTTAAGAGGCTTGCACGATGAAGAACGTATGCGCGCGCCTTATCTGGAAATCATCAAGGGCACGGCCAGCAATAGATCTGACATTCTTTCTCAGGTGTATATGGCAAGCGGGAATGTCAAAAGACCGAACAACGTGGTTGATGCCGGTGCCACTTTTGACATCAACAAAAACTTTTCTCTTAGCGATACCTTCCGCTACTCAGCGTTCCAGATTCTGGGCGACATGAGCAGCACGCAAACCAGGATTCAACAACCTCCGACCGGCTCACAACAAACTGTCATCGCAGATACGACCGGAAGTACCGTGACGGACTACACCTCATATTGGAATACCCTGGCGCTGGACATGCGTTTCAGCCGCAAATTTTCGGCCAATTTGGGATGGCGCGCCCAAAAGCGCGACGTCACTCTGGATAAAGTCTTTGCGCCTTCACCAGCAATCAACGCCAGTGAGAGCGAATCCGTGACAACGAATGCTTTTATTGGAGGCTTTCGTCTTCGCCCGACGGAGCGAACCAGCTTTATTTTCGATGTTGATCACGGTACGAACAACAATGCTTTTGTCCGCATCAACCCGCTGGAATACACTCGATTCCGCGTCCGGGCGCAGTATCATGCTACGGACAAACTGGCTTTCACCGGAGCGTTCACTTCAACCGACCGCACCAATCCGACGCCGCAGGTTGAGAACGAATCCAACGCCAGAAGCTACACTGCCTCCGTCAGCTGGGAACCGAAATCACGCGTCAGCGTTGACGCCGGTTACGATTACCATGACCTGTTTGCAACGGCCAATATCCGTTATTTCATTGCCGGCAAGGAAAATCGCGGCAACTCGCTTTACTATGCGCGGCTCAATTCGGTGTTCACCAACACGCGTTTCGGATTGACTAATCGCCTTGATCTGTTGATGGTCTATTACTACATAATGGATCGTGGAGCGCCGTCAGTCTCTGTCGGCCCGACTGATCTGGTTAGTGCTTATCCGTTGCGCAGACACAACCCTGAAGTGCGGTTTGCCTACCGGTTCAGTAACTACGTGACCGGCAATTTGAGTTACCGCCATTTCAGTTACAACGAACGCGATTTTTCGATTCAGGATTATCGCTCGAACATTCTGACAACCAGTTTGCGATTTACCTTCTAAACTCGACTACACCAGCTAACTTAAAATAAGGCGCAAGCTTAAAGCCTGCGCCTTATTTGTGTGTGGCGCAGGTTTTCCAACCTGCGCCACGTTTTCAACACGATCAATAATTCATTCCGACAATTTCACCACGATCATCAACGTCCAGTTTGGCGGCTTGCGGAACTTTGGGAAGTCCTGGCATCAACATCATCGAACCGGCAACGACCACAACAAATCCCGCTCCGGCTGACAAATGAGCGTCAGTGGCAGTCAATGTCCAACCTCTTGGAGCGCCAAGCACCTTTGGATTGTCGGACAAGGAAGACGGCGTTTTAGCAATGCACACCGGCAATTGGCCGAATCCCAGAACTGTAAACTTCTTCAGTTTTTTACGCGCTTCGGAATCGAAGTAGACAGCGCCTGCCCCGTAAATCTCCCTGGCCACGAGTTCGACCTTTTCTTCCAATCCCAATTCCGCAGGGTAAAGCGGGGCTACCTTTTCGGCGTCACTAGCGTCGGCGATGGCCATAACCTTTGCTGCCAGATCCATCGCTCCTTCGCCGCCCTTGTTGTAAACCTCAACGACAGAGCTTTCGACATTAGCTTCGCGGCAGAAATCGCGGATGGCCGCAATCTCTTCGTCGGTGTCTGCGGTAAAGCGATTGATCGCGACAACGACCGGAACTTTGTACCTCCGCAAATTTTCAAGATGCTTTTCCAGATTGGCTAATCCGCGTTTCAGATTGTTCAGGCTGCTGTCATT
>JAGNMH010000206.1 GCA_017991275.1 Acidobacteriota bacterium | reverse complement strand
CTCCGACGCGATCCATCAACAGCCCCATTGGGAATTCGCCGAACATCATTCCGGCGCGAAAGACGGCTCCAATGGTGCCGAATCCCGTGTTGGACAGGTTGAACTCCTTGGTGACGTCGGCCTGTAAAATTGACAAAGCCTGACGATCAATAAAGTTCAAAATGGTAACGCAAAACAACAGCGCCAGAATCCACCATCGCACCTGACGGTAAACAGGCGGCATGGCTTGTGAGGTTTGAGTCGTGGTGTTTGCTTCGGCCATTTCAGGTTCGGGTTTCAGATTATCCGTTTTACTTCAGGCCAAAAGCTTCCAGATATTTGCCGCCTGCTCCGGTGTTGAACAGGACTATGCGTTCGCTGGCTTTGGCTCGACCGTCAGCCAGCATCTTTTTCAGAGCCGACAAACAAGCTGAACCTTCTGGCGCGCAGAAAATGCCTTCGGTTGAACCGATGACCTTGGTGTCGGCGATCATTTCTCCGTCGGTGACGGCAACTGCGCCGCCGCCGCTCTTTCGCAAGATGTCGAGCATGATGAAATCGCCGATTGCTTTTGGAACTCGCAACCCTGAAGCAGCCGTGTGAGCGTTCTCGAATTCCGGCGCGTCATCCCAGCCGTTGTCGAACGCTCGAACGATTGGCGCGCAACCGGCAGCTTGAACAGAAAACATCCGCGGGCGCTTCGAGCCTATCCAGCCCATTGCTTCCATTTCGTCAAAGGCTTTCCACATCCCGACCAATCCGGTTCCTCCGCCTGTCGGGTACAAAATTACGTCGGGCAATTCCCAACCGAATTGTTCGGCCAGTTCGTAACCCATAGTTTTTTTGCCTTCGATGCGGTACGGCTCTTTGAGTGTGGAAACATCGAACCAGCCTTCGGCTTCCTTGCGCCGAGCGACTTCGGCTCCGCAATCGGTAATCAAACCGTCAATCAAAGTGACTTCGGCGCCGTATTGCTGACATTCGATCTGGTTCGCCATCGGAGTATCGCGCGGCATGAAAACAAAGGCTTCCATTCCGGCTTTTGCTGCATAAGCCGCCATCGCTCCGCCAGCATTGCCAGCCGTAGGGATGGCAACTTTTTTGACGCCGAGTTCTTTCGCCATCGAAATCGCCATACACAAACCGCGCGCTTTGAAAGCGCCGGTCGGGTTCAGCGATTCGTCTTTGATGTAAAGCTCCGGGGTGCCTAGCAGCGCGCCCAGCCGTTTGGCATGCGGCAAGGGAACCCAGCCTTCGCCGAGCGTGACGATGTTTTCGTCGTGAACGACTGGCAGAACTTCGCGGTAACGCCAGAGCGACGGCACGCGGTCTTTCAAGGCATCTTTGGTCAGAGTTTGTGATGCCGCCTTCAAATCGTAGCGAACCAGAAATGGTTTGCCAGCTTCCGACAGATTGTAGATTTTGTTCGGTTCGTAGTTTTTGCCCGTCTTAGAGCATTCAAGATGAGTTACAAACATGAATTGATAGTTGAAAATTGATAGTTGATAGTTCGTTGAAAGTGGCTGCTGGAATTGAAAGAAGGACTCAACCATCAATTCTCAACTGTCCACCACCAACCGTTTAAGTTGTGATCGAATCGCCTTTACCGTCCATGAAATCTTTGTTTTTGTCGCCGACCCAGTAACGCGCTCCGGCTATACACCAGATGAATTCCAGAGGCGATTCCTGAGAAAAAACCGGGTGATAATTCATCATAGGGATCGTCACCAGATCGCCTTCGTTGACCGAAGTCACGAAGCACATCTTTTCCGGCGATTCGTAAACTTCCATCGCGCCATGGCCTTTGATGAAGATATAAGTTTCTTCCTGATCAGTGTGATTATGCGGCGGCCACGAACGCTGATACGGCTGGAAGAACGTGTATCCAGCAATGAGTTTGTCAGCGGCTTCGGGCACGTCGAACATCATGAAAACGTCTTTGCCAGCCAGATGACGAATGCGGTCTTCGCGTTTGGAGTATTCGACGAAGCTGGAATAATGAACCGGATGAACGTTTTCCGCCGTCGCTGAGCATTCAATGACACGCGCAATTTCAGATTTGGAATTTGAGATTTGAAATTCGGCTCCGCGCGGAATGTAAAGCGTATCGTAAGGTGAAAGAGAATAAGTTTTTCCGCCGACCGTTACATCCACTCCGCCTTTCCACATAAAGAGCAAAGATTCGTCGTTCGGTTTACTGATTGTTTCGGACTTTGCGCCAGTTTCGAGCGAGTACTCGCCGCAACTCAACCATTCCAGCTTTGCGGTGTCTGGCGAAAAGCGCGGTGTGTAGGTTGCGCCAGGAGCAACCGCCTTGAACAAAGTTCCAGGTTTGACGGAATCGCTTTGGTGAATGGGGGCGGCTACGGTTGATGGTTGGACTGCCAGTTTTACTGCTTGTGCTGTCATACCTGTTTTTTCATCCCAAAGTTAAGGTAGGCAGTAGGCAGTAGAGAGTAGTCGGAGTTATTTGCTCCGCCACTGGCTCTACTGCCTACTGTTTACTGTCTGCTGATTAAAACTCCAATCGCAACGCGAACTGCCACTGCCGCGGCGTCGCCGATTGCAGCATGCTGGTGATGCGGCCTGCGATGCCCGGGCAATCCACGCACGCACCATTGCCACCAACTCCAGGGTTGGCGAGGTTGATATGATTAGCAAAGTTGAACGATTCGGCGCGGAATTGCGCTTTAACTCGTTCAGTGATCTGGAAGTTCTTGAAGAAGGACACGTCCACATTCGAGAGTCCAGGGCCTTCCAAGCGGTTGCGGCCTATGTTGCCGAAGGTGCCGGTGGCGGGGCGTTGCCAAGGGCCGTCTACCGGGCCAGCAGCGCGTAAGATCACCGTCGGGTCGTTCGGGTTCGGCGAAGCGCCGTTTTGCAACGGAGCCGCAGCGGGGCGGAACCACTGATCGCGCGTCGGGTTATCCACTCGCCAATCGCCTACGAGATTGGGACGGCACCAGCCCGTGTCGCGTTCGGCGCTGCAATCACGATAAGTCGGCGTGAACGGCAACCCGCTTTGCAACTGCCACACGGTATTCATCTGCCATCCGCCCAACACTGCATTGACTGCTTTGGGCGCATCGCCGAGGAACTTCTTGCCCTTGCCGAAAGGCAATTCAAAGACACCCGCGAGGAGAAAGACGTGCGTGCGCGTTTGATCGTTCGGGCCATACGCTTGCGTCGCGTCAATGTTGTAATAGGTGTTGGTGTGATTGAACGAACGCGACCAGGTGTAATGGCTCAACACCGATACGCCTTTTGAGAAGCGGCGTTCGGCCTTGAATTGCGCGCCGTGATAATTGCTGCTCGCGTCAGAACCGTAATAACGGAAGTTTTGCGACCAGCCGAATTTGTTGAAGAAAAGCTTGCGTTGATTGGTCGTCAGACCGCGTCTGCCGTTCGCGTCAACAAAGCCCTGAATCGTCGCTTGATTGAAATCATAGTCGCCGCCGTTGCCCGCGAATACGTGCGTGCCTTTGCTTCCGACATAAGAAGCCTCGACCGAAATTTCACCAGGCAACTGGCGTTGAACGGTGACATTCCATTGATCGCTGGTAGGCAGGCGCAAGGTTTGCGGCAAGATGAACGCCGTCACGCCGTTAGGCAGAATCGGGCGGCCATTCGGGCCTTTGGGTTGACCGTTCAAAATCGTTGCGGGATCAAGCGCCGTCGGCCCTTGTGTCAACGAAAAGACCGACAAATAGTTTTGCGCCGGTTGCAGCGATTGAATGCCCAGCACCGGCAGGTTTTGCGTGACGTTGTGGCCGAACACCGAACCGAATACGCCGATGTCGAAACCGCGTCCGTAACCCAGACGAATGACGGTTTTATCGGTCAGGCGATAAGCCAAACCGAAGCGCGGCGAAATGTTCTTGAGCGTGCCGTTCTGGTTGAGATCAAGACCTACGCCTTGCGAACCGGCGATCAAAACTTCGCCCGTGTTCACGTCAACGAATCCACCTTTGCCCGCGCCCGTCACCGTTTGCGGACGATAGATTTCCCAACGCAGCCCATAGTTCAGCGTCAGTTTCTTGTTTACCTTCCAGGTGTCTTGCCCATAAAAGAACCAGCGATTTTGACGTTCTTCAGCATCGGTGATCGTGCTGACGTAACGTTCAAAGCGGCTGACTTCACCGAGCAGGAACGAGGCCAGCCCCGTGCCACCTCCCGATGGGCCTTGCGTGCGTGCCGCGTCGAAATTCAATTCGCCTGAGCGATGACGATCAGAAGGAATACGCAAATTCGCCGCGCGGCGAATATCCGCGCCGAACTTGAAGGTGTGATTGCCGCGCAGATTCGTCCAGTTGTTGACGAATTGGAACTGCCGTTCGTTTTGACGTAACGGACAGTTGCAAGCGTTCACGCCCAAAGCGTAACCGAACGCGAAAGAGCCTACACCGTTGATGTTGAAGAAGGGCATGCCGCCCGTGAACGAGTCGTTATTCAGGCCGGGAATGTTGTTGTCTTTCGCCGGAGTCGTTTGTGATTGTCCCGGATCAACGTTCACGCGATAGCGAAAGAAGCCGAAACGGAAGTCGGTCAACCACTTGTCGCTCACTGTATAGTCAAAGCCCGCCGCAACGCTTTGATTGCGCGTTTTCGATTCGCCCGCAAAGGTCGAGCCTGGTTGGAAGCCCACGCCGCCCGCCAGACTGCCGTAAACGCCCGGTGAAATCAGCGAGTAATTGGCAAAGCTGTAGCGGCCAAAAGCGTGCATCTTTTCGCTGACGTAATAATCCCATCGCGTATTGGTGAGATCTTCGTTGAATTTCGCCGTCCCCGCGCCGACATAGTTCGGCTGGTCTGCCGAAGCCGGAGTGAAGTTGGGCAGCGGAATGTATTTGTTCAGCAAGGCCACCGCGATGGGCGAAAGGCGATTGGTCGGAATGACATTATTCCTGCCGTTGAATTGAAATTGCGTTCGCGCTGCCGGAGCCGCGTTGCCCGCCGGATCGAAGATGTTCGGCAAGCCCGCCGCCGTGAAATCGCCCGCGCGCTCCGCCGCTGTCGGTACGCGCGTGATGACGCTGCCGCCGATGTTGCGCCGCGTGCCTTGATAATCGCCGAACCAAAACAGTTTGTTCGGAATGATCTTGCCGCTGGCCGCTCCGCCGAATTGATTGATTTGCGTCACGGGAATGTAGCGATTGTTCGTGCCACGAATCGGATTGAATTGGGTGAACGGATTGCGCGCATTGAAATGATCGTTACGCAAAAATTCAAACACCGAGAAGTGTAAATCGTTCGTCCCTGATTTGGTTTGCGAACTGACGACGCCCGCGTTCGCGCCGAACTCGGCGTCATAAGCCGAAGTCGTGACTTTGGCTTCCGTGACGGATTCCATCGTCGGATTGATGACGACCAAACCGAGCAGCGCATCGTGGTTATCGGTTCCATCCAGCAAGTGCGAAGTGCCTGCGAAACTTTGTCCGTTGACGACTTTGCGGAAAGAACCTTGGGGGTCTTCACTCGCGGCGGTTTGCGCGGGCCAGGCGGTAACGCCCGGCGTGAAAATTTCGACCGAGGTAAAGCGCCGGTTGAGCAAGGGCAAATTCGTCAGCGTCTTTTCGCTGAAGGTGATGGCCACATCGGCGCGTTCGGTTTTCAGCAACGGAGCTTCGGAAGTGATGGTCACTTCTTCGCTGACCGCGCCGGGTTGCAGCTTGATGTCCAAACTGACTTCCTGGTCAACTGAAACGCCGACTTCCTGCAACGCGGCCTTGAAGCCTTGAGCTTCAACGCGCACCTGGTATCTGCCTACGATCAGAAACCGTTGATTGAATATCCCCGATTCGTTGGTGACAGTGTTCAGACTGACTCCACGACTGGTGTCAGTGATTGTTACTTTTGCATTTGCCACGGCGGCGCCCGTTGAATCAGTCACTGATCCGACGATATTGCCGTAAACCGCCTGACCATAGGCCGCGGTCGAAGCAAACATTGCAAACAGGGCGAGAAAAGTTACCGTTATGGTTTTTCGCACCATTGTTAGTCTCCTTGTTGTTACTCAGTTGAGTTGTGGGTATTACCAAGCCAGTAACGCGCGGACGACTGACTCAGACTTCGTTGAATTCGGGTTGGTATCTTGCGACCCCAGCAAAGCCCGCCAACGAACCCTTTTGTAATTCCATTGCCATAAAAACTTCGTCGCCCACGTCGTATTCGCTTTTGACGCCGAACCGACTGGCCGGAACGAAACCGAAGCGCGGATAAAATTCAGGGTGCCCCAGCACGACCGCTAACCGATGACCGGCTTTGCGGCATTCGCTCAAACCTGCTTCAACCAATCGGGAGCCAATGCCTTCGTTTTGCCGTTCAGGTGAAACCGCCATCGGAGCCAGGCCGACGCCTTCAATCGAACCATCCGCAGTTTCAATTGTCACCAAGCTGAAAAGAATGTGGCCAATGACACGGCCATTGTCCTCAGCAACCAGCGAAACCAACGACTTGCCGTTTCGGCGCAACTCGTCCACCAGATTGGCTTCAGCCGGTCGGCCAAAGGCTTGATGGTTGACGTGATGAATGACGACGATGTCTTCAGGTTGTTCAGGACGAATAACGATCATTGCGATTCTATGAGCAAGCGGGAAATTAACCATTAACCATTGGGCATTATCCATTATTGGTCAGGGTAGAAAGCGCTTACCCTTCCGGTTAATGGATAATGCCCAATGGTTAATGGCCAATCAAATGTCTTCAACAATTTTGCCTGCCGCATCGAATTTCATCCGGCGCTTTTTCCAATACGCGGCTTTTGCCAGATGCACCGGATTGCAGGCCTCGATGCCGGTTTGAATCTCCGCGCTTGGGCGGTTGCCGTTTTTCACTGCGTCAATGAAGTTACCGGCGTGAGCGACTTCCAGACTGCCTTCGGCTTTGACCACTTGAGCTTCGCCTTTATTTGGCGTGAATACGTATTCGGAGCGAGTGATTTCCAGTGTCCCGTCAGTGCCTTGAAAGAAAACTCCTGGGCGTTCGTTGCGAATCGAAAGCACGGAAGATTCAAACGTCAGATTCCAGGTTCCATTAGCCCCACCCGCATACTGCAAAACCGCGTTGACGGTGTCTGGATTCACCCGACCATCTTTCATTTGGTAAATGCCGCCTGTCGCCACTGCGTTCAGTGGGCGTGATTCGTTCATCATCCACTGAGCCACGTCCGCCCAATGCGTCAAAATATCGGCCAGCAAACCTCCGCCGTAATCAGGGAAGTAGCGCCACGAATCATAACGAATCCAGTCATAAGCGACTTTCGGTGCTGGCCCTAAGAATCGCTCCCAGTCCAAACCCGCCGGTTTCGGCTGCGGATCAATCTTGCGACGTTGCCACGCAAAGTCATGCCAGATGGCGCGGGCGAAAACGACTTTGCCAAGTTTGCCTTTGTCGAAGATTTCCGCTTTGGCTCGTTGGTAATGAGCGCCGCTGCGTTGTTGTGTGCCGGTTTGAATGACTTTGCCATACTGTTTGGCGATGGATAAGAACTTTGCGCCTTCTTCAAAATGGTGCGAAGTCGGCTTTTCCAGATAAATGTGTTTGCCAGCTTTGAGCGCGGTCAGCGTGTGATTCAAATGCAAATGATCCGGCGAACCAATTAACACGGCGTCAACGTCTTTGCGGCTCAGGGCTTCTTCGATGGCGACCAGTTCATCGGGTTTGACGCCCAGAAAGTCTTTGGCGCGTCCTCGCTGCACATCGTACACATCGGCGATGCAACGAAGCTCGACTCGGCCAGTCGTCAGGAAAGCCTTCATGACTTCGCGGCCTCTGCGACCGCTGCCAACCAGAGCCATCCCCAGCCGGTCGTTGGCTCCGAGAACGCGCGAGTAAGAAGCGGCAGTCAAAGCCGTAACACCAACGCTGCTCAAAAACTCTCTTCGTTTCATAAGAAAATCGCTCCCTACTGGTCGCGGTGCTGATTCAAATCGAATGGTGACAATCTTGGCCACCAGCATTTCACTTCGGCTCGGTAACGTTCGTAACTTGCGCCGAACTTTTCAACCAACTCAACTTCTTCCAAAGGCCGCGCGACGTAATTCCAAACCAAACTTCCGGCAATCGAATAAAGCATCACCAGCGCCGAGCCAAGATAAATCCCGACTGCCAATCCCTGACCCATTCCGGCCAGAGCCATTGGGTTTCGGACAAAAGCATAAGGCCCGCGAACAACCAATTTCCGGGTTCCATCCACCGGCAAAGGCGTTCCTGCCCCCAGCCAGGACATCGTCGCGCCGCTCCACAATCCAAGCGCGCTGAGCAAGCCAAACAGCCCAATCGCCAACCAATGTTGCCCGGAAAAGTGAAACTGCGGAACGCCAAGCT
>JAGNMH010000205.1 GCA_017991275.1 Acidobacteriota bacterium | reverse complement strand
ACGTCACCAGTTCGGCGGAACCCTCGGCGGCCCGATCAAGCGCGACAAAACCTTCTTTTTCTTCTCGTATTCGGGCTTGCGACAAACCACCAGCACTTTTCTCAACAATGCCATCGTGCCGACGGAACTGGAACGCGCGGGCAATTTTTCAGCTTCTGGTACTCGACCCAACGACCCGGCGACGGGGGCGGTCTTTGTTTGCAATGGTGTGACCGGCGTCATCTGCCCCAACCGGATTGATCCGGTGGCGGCGCGCATCATTAAGGATTACATCCCCCTGGCCAACCTGCCCAACAGTCGCTGGCAAGGCAACATTCCCAGCCCCTTTAACACCAACGAATATCTGACGAAGGTGGATCATCAGCTTAACGACGCGCATCGCCTGACCATGAATTACTTCACGACGGCGGGCAGCAACATCGTGCGCGCGGGCGGCGGCAACCTGCCGTGGGCCAGCCAGCAATTCAAATGGCGGCAACACAACGTCAACCTGAGCGACGTTTGGGTCATTAGCCCCAGCAAGATCAATCAAGCCTGGATGACGTATACGCGCAATTTCGGCGGACGCCTGAATCTGCCCGCAACTTCGTTGACCGATCTGGGTTCATCGTTCACAGGGCAGGGCGCTCTGTCGCTGCCGCAAATCACCGTGACTGGCTTTTTCACTTTGTCGAACGCGATTGGCGGCCCAACGGCTGGAACGAATTTCTATTCCGTCCGCGACGTGTTCAGTTGGAATCGCGGCAACCATTCGCTCAAGCTGGGCGGCGAAATATCACTGAACAAGGACATTCAGCAGACCTTGCTCAACAATTACGGCGTGTTCACTTTCAATAATGGCGCAACCCGCAACGCGCTGGCCGACTTTATGCTCGGCATTCCCAGCGCGGTCACGCAAGACGCCCCCGTCACGGGTTTGACGAATACGTGGTACACCGCGCTGTTTTTGCAAGACGACTTCCGCGTGAATTCGCGCCTGGCGCTCAATCTGGGTCTGCGTTATGACGTGCAAACGCCGCCGACTGATCCGCTCAATCGTTTTGTGAATTACGTGCCGGGACGGAAGTCAACGGTGAACGCGATTGCGCCGACGGGCTTGTTATTTTACGGCGACGAAGGCGTCGAACGCGGCGGCATTCCTGTGAGTTACAAACACGTTTCGCCGCGCATTGGTTTTGCGTGGGATATATTCGGCGACGGAAAGACTTCGCTGCGCGGCGGGTTCGGCATTTTTTACGGCAGCATTTCGGGCAACGAATGGAACACGATGACGAACTTCCAACCGTTCTCGACGCGGCTGACATTCACCAACATCAACCAACGCACGAACGCACAAGGCGTGCCGCTGGGTGCGACGTTGAGCAATCCTTACAACGCATTTGTCGGTGGCAATCCGTTCCCTTATCGCGGAACCTTCGTCAACGGCGGCGGCGCTTTTGTCGTGTCGCCTGACTTTGAGTGGCCGCGCACTTATCAGATGAATCTTTCGCTGCAACGTCAGCTCACCAAAGACCTCGTCGTCGGCGCAGCTTACGTCGGCACAGCCAGCAGCAAGCTGCCGTTCGGACGCGATGTGAACTATCCGGTGCTCACCCCCACCGCCACCAACGCGGGCGCGAACATCCTTTCGCGACGACCGAATCCAGCATTCGGCGCAGTGTTGCAGTTGGACTCAGACCAGAGCGCTTCGTATCACGCTTTGCAAGTGACCAGTCAGATGCGTATGACGCGCAAGGTCAGCTTCAATGCGTTCTATACTTACAGCAAGACGCTCAGCAGCGTGCAGCTTCACAACAGCACTACGCAGGGTCTGGCGCAGAATTACAGCAAGTTGTTTCTGGATCGCGGACGCGCTGATACCGACCAACGCCACGTTTTCAGCATGAACTTCAATTACCAGCCCGATTATTACACCGGCAGCAATGCCATCGTGCGCAACATCCTGAACGGGTGGAGCATTTCGCCCATCATCAAGTTGCGCAGCGGCCTGCCGTTCACCGTCACCAACGGCAACGTGGACGCCAATCTCGACGGCGTCGCCACCGACCGCGCGCAATTGATTGGCGATCCGAAAATCGCCAATCCGACCGCAGCGCAATGGTTCAACACGGCAGCCTTTGTTCAGAACAAAATCGTGACGGGCGTGGCTGTTGACGGCAATTCGCCGCGCAACCTGCTCGACGGCCCTGGCTATCGCGTGGTTGATCTGGCGCTGTCGCGCGACTTCCACCTGAATGAGCGCTTCAAGCTGCGTTTCCGGGCTGAGGCTACCAATGCGTTCAACATGGTGAGTCTCGGACAACCGGGCGCGGCGGTTCCGACGGGCGCGACTTCTGCCACATTTGGCGTCATCACAACGGCGAACGCGATGCGCCGAATGCAATTTGGTTTGCGCCTGACCTTCTGACCCTGTTTTCTCAACAAGGTCATAGATTCATTCCGAGGATGCCATCAAGCTGATTTTGATGGCATCCTCGAAAGCGTGGGGCGTAAGGTCTGTGCATTAGGCAGACATCAGGTGCGGGCATTACGCTGGCAAAGAATATGGCTCAACTTTGGAGTGAGGACTATGCGAAGACAAATTCTGCGATTCTTTACGTTTTTATTCGCAATCGGACTGCTACTCTTGTCAGTGTTGGCCCAGGACGCGCGGGAATCGCTCGGCCCGAAAGATAAAACCGCAAAGGCAAAAGAAACGCATCCGCTGACCGGATTGATGAGCGAGCGAAACTCCGGTTTACGCACGGAATTGCGAGGCAAGCATCCGCGAGTTTACGTCACCGGTGAAGAGTTGAAGCAACTGCGCCAACGTTCGCGCACCACGCACCGCGAACTGTGGCAACGAGCACTGCAGCAAGTTCGAGCCTTGAAAGTCGCGCCGCCTCCACCGCCCGCCGAAGAACGCCGCGCTCAGAATGAAGTCGGCATAGGCATTGCCGAAGCCGCGCTGGTTTACAAAATTGAAGGCGATAAAAAGTATTTGGATGCCGCCAAAAAGTATATGGAAGCGGCGACAAGCTATGACGTGTGGGGTTATGCCTACAACAAACCCAACGTGGATTTGGCCGCCGGACACCTGCTTTACGGGATGGGCTGGGGCTACGACCTGCTCTATAACGATCTGACAGAAACCGAACGCACGCGTTACCGCGACAAGCTGGCGAAACAGGCAAGGTTGCTGTTTGATTATTACAAGCCGAAACCAGGCCGAACTTATTCATACAGCCAGAATCATGTTTTCATTCCGATGGCCGGTTTAGGCGTGACAGCGTATGCGCTTTATGACGAAGTTGCCGATGCGCCTGAATGGGCGAAGCTGGCGCGAGCAATTTATGACCGCGTGCTGGCGACTTATTCACCCGACGGGTATTACTACGAAGGGTTTGAGTATTGGATTTTTTCGACGCCCTGGCTGGTGCATTACCTGGACGCACATGCACATGCGACAGGCGAAGACCTTTACGATCAACCGGGCTTCCGCCTGATGCACAAATACGTCGCGCATTCGATGATGCCGGGCGGGAAATACGTTTTTGACTTCGGCGATGTTTACGAAGGATCAATTACACGAGCGGGCAAAGGCGACGAATACCAACGCGCCAATCCGGGCGGGCAGTTTCATTCGAATTACAATCTGCTGTACCGATTCGCCGCGCGGTTCAAAAACAGCGAAGCTCAAGGCGTCGCCGAATGGATGAAAGGACTGAATCATTACAGCGCCGAAAATTACTGGTCGTTGTTGTGGTATGACGACAAACTTACAGCCACGCCAATCCGGCAACAACCGGCATCACATTACTTTCCCGATCACGAAGTGGTTTTCTATCGCACCGATTGGACACCTGCGGCAACAGCCTTTGCTTTCAAATGCGGCCCGCCCGAGGGGCACCACGCGGCCAAGCAGTTGAAAGAATTCGCCGACTGGCATTTGTCATCTGGGCACGCACACCCCGATGCCGGAAGCTTCATTATTTCCGCTGGCGGTCAAACCTTGACTGGCGATTCCGGCTACGCGGGTGTGCCGATGACGGCGCATCACAACACGCTGTTGGTTGACGGCAAAGGGCAAGCGAACGAAGGCAAAGGCCACGATGCTTTTAACGAATTCCCTTACCACCAGCTTGATCGAGTCAGAATTGCCAAAGTGAAACTGGCAAAGAACCAGGTTTATATTCGCGGCGAAGCAGATACGACTTATCAACCCAAACTCGGTTTGACGCGCTTCACTCGCCATTTCAGCTTCCGGCCAACAACCGGTTTTGAGCTGAAGGACGAACTTGCCGCCAATCAGGCCAGCATTTTCACCACGCTTTTGCACGCTGATGAAAAGCTTGAAGCGGTTGGCAAAAACCGATTCCTGATCCGCACTCCGTCAGCCAGTCTGGAAGCGACGATCATCGAGCCGACAGATTTTACTGCGCAGATTGAGCCGAACATTCTGACTGCGCCCGGCAAGCCCGGTTCCGTGGATAAAGGAGACAGGCAACAGCGCGGCGAACGTCTGGCCGTATCGAACGCCAAACCATCAACCTTCGCGCAATTCCTGATGAAGCTGAAGATCGTGCCGGCAAGCTTGCGCTAACGAACGCCGCTCGGTTCAAATAAAGGTGATGGGTTCAAAAATCATCGTCATTGCCGGAACATCTTCAAACTCAGGGAAAACGACTTTGCTCTGCGATTTGCTGCGCCAGTTGTCGGCCAGCCAACCTTGGGAAGCAATCAAGCTGACGCGCGGCCATTACCGATCTTGCGGCAAAGACCCGCATACCTGCTGCGTCAGCCATCTGCTTGGAGAAGCACCAACCGTGCGTTCCGGGCGCGAAGCGACTTACGTAACCGGCAAAGACACCGCCAGATATTGGGACGCCGGGGCAACGAATGTTCATTGGGTGATTGCAACGGATGCCCAGGTCGAAACAGGCATCAACGAAGCTCTCTCGCGCGTGACGGCATCGAACGTTTTGATCGAAGGAACCAGTCTGCTGCAATTCGTCAAGGCTGACTTCACGGTTCTGGCTGTCGGTTCGGACCTGTCAAAGACCAAAGCTTCGGTGCGCCGAGCATTGATCGAACGACAGATCAACTCGCTTTACCTGCCTGCCGAGAATAACAAAGCGGCAACGAGTGATGAACTCGTTGCCGCTTTGTTGAACATCAGCCCGGCAATTGATCGTGTCTGGCTGACCGGCCTGCCGATCTTTTGGCCAAACGAATTGCCACGGCTTGCCGCGCTGATTCAGTGTCAAAGCTTCAGCTTGGTTTCAACTTCTACAACAACCTGAAGGTTGAACTCTGAACCGATGTATGGCCGTCGGCACTTTCGATCGTGACCGTTGCTTTGCCCGCAGCCATATCCCAGGCAGCGAAGACCAAAGACTTAAAGAGTCGGTGCCTAATAAGCGAATCAGATGAGTTATGAAGAGGTGAAGGGCTGGTGGGGCGAGTGACGGGCGAGAAGCTAAACGATCTGGCATCAAGTGGTAAATCAGGCAGTGGCGGTTTCTCAACTCGACTTTATCCATTTGATCGCGGGCAAGGTCAATAAGAGCTTACAGTTGCCGCCATCTGCTTGAGTTTTTGAATGTCGCTTGAAAACACGAAGTTTGAAAACTCCGGCGTTGAAAGCAAAAGCTTATAGACCCAAGTCTTTCTCACTCCCGGAAATGGATAAAGTCGAGCTAAGTATTTGACAAAGAACGCTTCTTAGCCGTGGATTCAGGCTGACAGCTAAAGCTGACACAGCTTTATTACCAGCGAATAACGACCTTGAAAGAGCCTTTGTTGTCACGCAGATAATCGTCATTGATGCCCAGGAACAAGCGACCATATTCGCCAGGGTCGGTTGTTGCCCCACCTTGAGCGCCGACGAAAAGCAGGTTGGAATCTCGCCCGTCGCGATAACGAATTTTGGTAATCAACGCGCCTACTCCGGCTTCTGGCAGAGGGTAAACAGAACCTCTTACTTTTGCGCTTTCATTTCCCTCCGGCCTGGCAAATGTGCGATTGCTGATTTCGATTTCGCCTTCAGCCGTGATCTGAAAAGTCATATTCGGTTCGACATCAATGCCGGTGTCAGTCCATTGCTGATTGGCGTAAACCAGAACGGTTTTTTCCTTTCCCTGGCTTGGAGCGCCGCCGGTATTACCGGAATTGACATCTCCGCGATAGTTCCTATCCACAGAAACCGTGGTGCGGAAAGCGCCGCGAGCATTCGACACTTCCCAATGATTTACCGTGAAGTAAAGCAGCCCGTCGTTTTCGGCCACGAATTCGACTCCGCGCCCGATGAAAATCGGCGGCGAATTCGGGTCCTGGCCGATGGCTGCGATCAAAGCTCCATCGTTGGCGTCAGGCAGCGGCGCGTCGGGGTCGCGTTTGCTGTTCAATCCATCTGGGCCGGTCTGAGTGCGCCCATCCAACATGATGGTTCCTGTCGCCTGAACTCGCACCAACTGGCCTCGCGCAACCTGAATGTTTGAGCGAATCCATTTTTCTTCCAGCCGCACGTCAAATGCCGGTGCAGTTTCCCAGCCCGCGTTGTTGTTTCCTGTGCCACTGTTGGAGTTATCGCGCGAAGGTGGCCCTGGGCGACTTGGATCGGGCTGATTACCTGCAACCGTGTCGCGTTCAATCACCAATCTGCTTACTTCTGTCGGACGAAATTTCGGACGGTTACCGTTGGGTAGTTCAAAGATGAACTGACCGTTTTCGTAACCGATGAAAGTGCCCTTCAACACACTGCCGTTTTTCAAATAAAGGGTGTCGGCCAAAGCCGCGCTTGCCAACAAAACCGCCAAAACAATTACCGAAAAAAATTTTCGCATAGCTTTTCTGTTCATCGGATGTCGGGCGAATTTGATATGCCCTAACGATGAGACGCCTCCTGTTGAATAGTTAATATCACTTCTGTGGGAAAAGCGGCGATAGTATAACACGCGACTTTGAGTTTCACGGCTGGTGAACATAAACTCCATTCCTGTATTCATACCCAAAATCATTATCGGAGACCCAATGAACAAGAGCAGATTTTTGCAAGGCAAACGAATTGCCCCCACGCCAATCACCAAAGATACGACGTTGGTTCAACTGATCGAAACGACTTTTCAGGCTTACAACGCTGCACGTTTGCGCGAAGGCGCTCAGCTTTTCGCTGACCGAATGTTGGGCGAAGACGTGACCGTCGGGCTGACTTTGACCGGAGCTTTGACGCCTGCCGGACTCGGAATTTCGACGATCATTCCGTTGATCGAAGCCGGTTTCGTTGACTGGATTATTTCCACCGGAGCCAATCTTTACCACGACACGCATTTCGGTTTGGGCTTGGCCATGCATCGCGGCAACGCTCAAATCAGCGACGTGACTTTGCGCGAAGAAGGCGTGGTTCGCATTTACGACATCTTCTTTGATTACGAAGTTCTGCTTTCGACCGACGCCTTCTTTCGCGAAATCATCCGCGCCCCGGAGTTCCAACGCGAGATGTCCACCGCCGAGTTTCACTATTTGTGCGGCAAATACGTCGCCGAACGCGAACGAGTGTTGGGACTGAAAAATCAATCGGTGCTTTCGGCAGCTTACACCCACGGAGTCCCGGTCTACACATCTTCGCCGGGTGATAGCTCAATCGGCATGAACGTCGCCGCCATGGAATTGCAGGGCGGCAAACTGCGATTGAACCCCTCCGCCGACGTAAACGAAACCGCCGCCGTTGTCCTTTCAGCCAAACGCGGCGGAGGAAAGTCGGCGATTTTTATTTGCGGAGGCGGCAGCCCAAAAAACTTTGCTCTGCAAACCGAACCGCAGATTCAGGAAGTGCTCGGCATCGAAGAAAAAGGCCACGACTTCTTTTTGCAGATTACAGATGCTCGACCTGACACCGGCGGTTTGAGCGGCGCGACTCCCAGCGAAGCCGTAAGCTGGGGCAAAATTGATCCTGACCAATTGCCGGGCACCGTAGTTTGTTACGTGGATTCGACTGTGGCTCTGCCGCTGATTACGGCTTACGCGATGGCCAAACGCGAACCACGAAAATTGAAACGACTGTATGACCGCCGCGAAGAGATGATGAACTTGCTGCGGAGCGAGTATGAAAAGTCGGAACGAAAGTGAGCTTTTCTTTCCGCGCCAACGGCGCAAAATGTGATAGCTCAAGAGCGAGTATGAGAAGGCGGAACGAAAGTGAGCTTTTCTTTCCGCGCCAACGGCGCAAAATGTGATAGCTCAAGAGCGAGTATGAGAAGGCGGAACGAAAGTGAGGTTTTCTTTCCGCTCCAACGGCGCAAAATGTGATAGCTCAGGGTAACGCCCTGAGAAGGCGTTCAAAAGAAC